>URYV01000199.1 GCA_900552285.1 uncultured Oscillospiraceae bacterium | reverse complement strand
CAAGCGCCGCCGGGGCAAGGGGCAGGGCGCCCAACAACCCCAGGCCGCCGCCCCGGCCCCGGCGCAGTTTGATGTCATACGAAATCGAAAGGCCATTTTTCTCGGCCGCGCCGCATATCGCCCAAAGAACGGGCGGAATCATGTGGACGTGCTGATGACTATCGAGAAAAAGGGGGCGATTTTTCCCCGCAAGGGCAAAAAACCTTTCCAGCTGTACCGAGGTTTCAAGAAATATTTCCTCTTGCAGACGCTTCCTTTTAAAAATCGAAAGAAAAAGCAGCCCCGCAAAGGTATGTTTGAAAATTCCGTTCTCATCGCACAGCAGGGTCAGCTTTTCCTTTTGCCCAACGCAGCAGCCCTCGACAAAATTCAGATGAGGGCACAAAACCGCCCCGTCAAGCGCCGCCACGCGCTTTGATAGGTCATCGAGGCGGCTGTTGGCAAAAACGCTGACCTTATTTATGACGCCGTTTTTTACACATTCGGCAATGCTGTCGCAGCTTTGCCCGTCAAGGCCGAAATCGTCGGCGCAAAAATATACCGAAGGCTCCTTTTTCACGACCCTTTCCTCCTTAATCAGTCGGTTTCCTCGCACAGCTTTACCACAACGGTGTCCCCTATCATATCCACCGAGCCGTCGGCGGGAAAGCAGGGCATCGATTTGACCTTATCGGTGTTTTTAAGCTCCTTTGCCGTATCACCCGACAGGAAATCGAGGGAAATGTTGCTGTAATCGTTAAGAGCCGAGGTCAGTACGCTCTGCCCCACCGCCTCGTCGTCGTGGCGGATTATAAGTCCGTCCGTGGTTCCGACGATTTCGGGCGGGAAATTCACCGAATAGCTTTCGGAATTTTCAAGCCAGCCCACAACCAAAATGTTTTTCGCCTTTTCATAGCCGTCAAGCGACTCGATACGGTCGGAAATTCTCATAAGTATGCCGTAGGATTTTTCATAGGCCATTTGCAGCTTGTGATAGGCCACGTTTGCCGTGCAGATGTTGACATATACGATGACCGAGCACAAAGTAAGCACCGCCCAGGCCTTGACCTTTTCGGCGGTAATGTTTTTTGCGGGAAATTTCTCATAGAGCATAACGGCGTATATATACACTATGAAAAAGCTCATTTTCATGAGTGAATGGTAATCAAGCTCGGGGTTTGCGAAATAGAGCGCCGAGCAGCCGAAGGGAATCGACAGCGAATAAACCGCCCACAAGAAAATCCGTCCGCCCCGAAGGCGGGAAAGCGCAGCGGCGGAATATCCCACGGCCAAAAGAGCCAAAAACGCAAGATTCACAATCGAATAGGCGTTTATACCCGTCGAGAAATCCACAAAAAACTTCCAAAAGATATAAAGCGATGAGGCCACCGAGGAAAGGGGAGAAAGATTTTTAAGCTCCACCGCGTTTGAAAGTTCCTGATAATCGGACGGGGTGACCTTGCAAACGGCGCAAACGACGGCGAAAATCCCCGCATAAATCCCCACCGCAAGAGCGGCGCAGACGATATATTTTCCCGCCTTTTTAAGCGACGCCGCGGCATTTTCCCCGCAAAGCAGATCCATTATCAGGCGGGCGGTGAGCAGAGCCGCAAAAACCGTTATATAGGCCTGATAAATTCCCAGCGACAGCACGGCAAAGCCCACGCCGACCGCGGCATTTTTAAGACCTTTTTTTGAAACAAAGTATGCTCCGAGACAGGCAAGCAAAAAGGAAAGGGCGTATGCGTCGGAGACATAGCAGTAGGTAAAGGTGGAGGTAACGGCGGGAAAGGTGACCGTCAGCGCGCCGATAAGAACGGCCGAAAGCTTTTTCTCCACCCCGAACATTTTGCATATAACGGCGGCCCCGAGGCCGAAAAACAGCAGACAAATTAGTCCGCAAAGCCAAGGCAGCTCATAATCGGTGCTGAGCGACGAGGCAAACGACAAAAACCATCTGCCGAGGCTTTCCATGTGCTGCGGGTCCTCCCTGAAAACGAGGGAATCCCAGTTCGGAAGCCAGTTTGTCATGCGGTAGAAATGAGCGGCAAAGCCGAAAACGAATGACGACAAAAGGCAGGCTGCAAAGGCGGGGGGTATTTTTGATTTTAACTTT
>URYV01000198.1 GCA_900552285.1 uncultured Oscillospiraceae bacterium | reverse complement strand
GCCGTTTCTCGTCCCCCTTGCCGAAATTATAGCTGACAAAGGGCTGAACCCCGTTTCCGAGGCCGTTAAGGGGCAGCGATATAAGCTGAAGAGCCGTCAGCATGACGGTCAGGGCGGCGGTGTAATCCCTGTTTCCTCCCGTGGCGCGGTTGAGATTTATGTTGAACACCACCTGTATGGCGCACTCGGTCACCGTCATGACAAAAGGGGTAAAGCCGAGGGAGAGAATGCTTGCGGTTTTGTCGGTAAAGATTTTCATGCTTTTTCGGTCAAAGCGAAACACCGACTTTTCCCTGAAAAAGAACGAAACCACAAAAATACAGGAGCAGCCCTGAGAAATGACGGTGGCAAGACTCGAGCCCGTAACGCCCATGTCAAGCACGAAAATAAATATCGGGTCGAGCACTATGTTTATCACCGCCCCGAGCAGCACCGAGCCCATGGCGGTCAGCGAATAGCCTTGGGTCAGTATAAAGGGATTGAGCCCTTGGGACAGCATTGTGAAAAGCGAACCGCAGGAATATATCCTGAGATAGGAAACGGCAAAATCCGCCGCGCTTTGCGGGCAGCCGAACAGCTCGACAATGGGCCGCGCAAAGGCGAATGTAACTCCTCCGAGAACGGTGCCGATGAGAAGAAGCAGCGAAAAAGAGGTGTTGAACACCCCGTTCGCAAAATCGGAATTTCCCTCGCCCATTTTTATGCCTGCTCTCGGCGCCCCTCCGAGCCCCACGAGGTTGGCAAAGGCCTGCATTATCAGCGTTATGGGAAGCACGATACCGAGAGCCGCCAGGGCGTCCATTCCCGACTGCTCAATTCTCGCCACATACATTCTGTCGACGATGTTGTATAAAAAGGTTATCAGTTGGGCAATAACCGCCGGCACCGAAAGGCGGATGATAAGCGGAAGTATTTTTCCCTCTCCGAGCCGCTGCGAAACGCTTTGCCCGCGCTGTTTACTGCTTGTCATTAAAATTAAAAGACCCTTTCTTTTATTCTTCCTCCGGGTATTTCAGTCCCCATTGCTCCCGAAATTCGGTCATCATGTCCATGACATCTGTCGTATAGTTCAAAAGCATACGGTTTTCGCCGCCTATTGCGGCCTCCATGTCGGCCAGCTCATATTCAAGAGCCCTTGAGCCGTCGCCCTCGCTCACCGTCTCCCGCTTTCCCGTTTCGGCATAGGTTATGTCGGCGCGAACCGCCCTCGGATATTCCATGACCTCAATATATCCCTTTTCGCAGGAGATCACGGCTCTTTTGGGCTGCTTTGAATGGAGCGACAGCATGACCGAGGCCATCTGCCCCTCACCGTTCATGAGAAGAAGCCCCGCCTGCTCGTCCACTCCGGTGGGCGCTCTCTTGACCTGCGACAAAAGCTCGGTGGGCTTTCCGTCAAAAAAGAAACGTATAAAGGAAAGGGCGTATACACCGATGTCGAGCATGGCGCCGCCCGCCAGATTTCTGTTGAAAAATCTGTTGCTCATGTTATAGTCTTTAAAGCTTCCGAAATTCATGGTTATGAGATTGACCCGCCCGAGCTTTCCGCCGTCGAGAACGGCCTTGAGCTTTTTATAAAGGGGCATATGATAAATCGTCATCGCCTCGGCTATTATGACGCCGTTTTTCTCGGCAAGCGCCACCGCCTCGGAGAGCTCGGCGCTGCTTAGCGTTATCGACTTTTCAACAAGAACGTGCTTGCCGTTTTCCACGGCCTTTTTTATGAAATCAATGTGGGTGTTGTGGGGGGTGGTGATGTAAATGACGTCGACCGCCGGGTCGAAAAACATATCGTTAAAATCGTCATACACCTTACTTATTCCGTATTTTTCGGCAAAGGAAACGGCCTTTTCGCGGGTTCTGTTTCCCACGGCATAAAGACTTTTTCCCTGCGCTTTAAGAGCGGCGGCCGCCTCGTTTGCGATAACTCCGCAGCCGAGCACCGCCCATTTTATTTCCGACATAAGTCACGTCCCCTTTCGATTTGTTTTTTTATTATACCACGCTTTTCGGTCATCTTCAATTCAAAAAATCCTCCGCCGCGGCAGAGGATTTTAAGATATTAAATTAAGTAAATACTCGACCCCGCACGCCTTAAAAATGTTAAATTCCCCGTTTTTATTGTTTCGCCGCTTGA
>URYV01000197.1 GCA_900552285.1 uncultured Oscillospiraceae bacterium | reverse complement strand
ACAAAATTGAATTCAAAAGAAATTACAAAAATTAAATTTGATTACGAGCTAAAAAAGTCCATTTTTTCGCAAATTTTCGTTTCATTCTATTTTTTGCTTTTCGTTGTTGATTCGCCTGTTTTTTAATTTCATCTCATTTCGGTGCTTTACGTCATTTGTTACATTTTTACATAGATGTTGCGGTTTTTGTTGCGGTCATTTTAAGCAAGGCGGGCGCTGTATTTTCATGCTTTCTTCTGCGCCGGTTCCCGCAGGGCATCCCGCACGGTCTGTCCGACGCGGCGGATGCTTTCCTCGTTGGCGTGGGCGTACATCCGCAGCGTGGTGCTGCTGTCGGAGTGCCCAAGGCGGGCAGCCACGCTGACCACATCCGCACCGTTTGTGATGGCAATGCTGGCCGAGGTATGGCGCAGCTTGTGCGGGTGGAAGTGCTCGATGCCGTACCGCTTGCCGAACCGCTGGAAGTAGCGCGTGGGCGTGTCCGGGTGCATAGGCTCCGCGCTGTCATCCTGCGTGAACACCCACCGCACAGTGACCGGCTGGGTGCGGCGCAGCGCACGCAGCAGCTCTGCCACATCCGGCGAGATATCCACCACACGCACCTTGCCGTTCTTAGGCATGGTCTCGTACATCGCTGACAAAAAAGACAAAAGCCGAAATTTATGCCGACCTAAAAAGCGGCAAAACAGACCTTGTCATCGGGACCCACGCCCTCATTCAGCAGGGCGTTACCTTTAAAAATCTCGGGCTTGTCATAACCGACGAACAGCACCGTTTCGGAGTCAAGCAGCGCTCAAGCCTGACCGAAAAGGGTGAAAATCCTCATCTGCTTGTCATGTCGGCCACCCCCATTCCAAGGAGTCTTGCCCTTATAATTTACGGCGATCTCGACCTTTCGGTGCTTGACGAAATGCCCCCGGGGCGAACCCCCGTTGAAACCTATTCGGTAAGCTCCGCACTTCACCCACGCGCTTATGCCTATGTCCGCCGACACCTTGACGGCGGAAATCAGGGGTATATAATCTGCCCTCTCGTGGAAGAAGGCGACGGCGGCACGCTGCTTTCGGCCGAAAAGCTGTACGGCGAGCTTTCAAAAAACGAGTTTTCGGGATACACCGTCGGCCTTTTGCACGGCAAAATGAAGCCCAAGGAAAAGGACGCCGTTATGAGGAATTTTTCCTCGGGAAAAATTCAGCTGCTCATTTCCACCACCGTGGTCGAGGTGGGAGTCGACGTGCCAAACGCCGTTATTATGATAATAGAAAACGCCGACCGTTTCGGACTTTCCCAGCTTCATCAGCTCCGCGGACGGGTGGGACGCGGCAAGGACAAATCCACCTGTATTCTCATATGCGATTCAAAGGGCGAAACGGCAAAGCGGCGCATGGATATTATGTGCAAGACCTGCGACGGCTTTAAAATTGCCGACGAGGACCTTAAAATGAGAGGACCCGGCGACTTTTTCGGTTCAAGACAGCACGGACTTCCCATTTTTAAAATCGCCGATTTGACCACCGATTCGGGGTTGGTCGCTCTTTCGGCGGCCGCCGCGAAGGATATTTTAAGGGACGACCCTTCCCTTTCAAAGCCAAAAAACAATGACCTTAAAATTCAAATCAAAAAGCTTTTTTCCACCGTTTCGAACGGCGGAATCAGCTGAAAAGGAGATATAATATGAAAATAACCGAAACGACCTATAAAAATGTCGCCGCAATCGAATGCGAAACCGAAAAAATCAAGGTTAAATTTTTGCCGCAAAACGGCTGCCGTATGCAGTCGGTAATCGACAAGGAAACTGGCACCGAATTCATGGCTCTTGACAAGGATCCCGATTTTAAGCCCCAGTTCCTCGGCGGCAGCTATATCGAGGGCGACGTTTCGGGCTGCGACGATATGTTCCCCACCATCGACCCAATGACATTTAAAGAGGGCGAGCGCGGCGGAAAGGAATACCCCTGTCACGGAGAGGTCTGCCGCGTGGCGCACAAGACCGAGTTTTTTGACGGCGGATTTTCCACATATTATCACTCCGACGAGCTGCTCTACGGCTATAAAAAAACCGTGTCTGAAGGAGAAAACGGCGGAGTCAGGGTCACCTATGAAATCAAGAACGAGGGCAGCGAGGATTTCCGCTGCATGTG
>URYV01000196.1 GCA_900552285.1 uncultured Oscillospiraceae bacterium | reverse complement strand
CCTTACGGATGCGAACCGTACGCTCTCCCAGCTGAGCTACGCCCCCGAATATGTTTGCTCAATGATTATAACCAAAAGCGGAGCGAATGTCAAGATGAATTTTTTATAATAATTGATATTTTGCGGTTGTTAAAAAATTAAAACCGTGATATAATGATAGAAATAATTTTGCGGGCATATAATCTTTGTAATCGCTGCAAATAATAATGGCAAACCGCAAAAGGAGCGCTTGCCTTGTTTATTGAAAACGATGAACCGCAAATAACCGTACCCGAGGGGGAAAATCCTTCTCAAAATGATGAGAATTCGGAAGGTGCGGCGGAGTGTAGACAACTTTCTGCCGTTACGGCCCACGGAAAGCATATTTTTCACAGTCTGACCGTTATAGGGCAGATTGAGGGTCACTACTGCCTTCCCGCGGGGACAAAATCCACAAAATACGAACAGATAATTCCGCAGCTTATCGCCGTCGAGGAGTCGCCCGAGATAAAGGGACTTTTGATTATATTAAACACCGTCGGAGGCGATGTTGAAGCGGGTCTTGCAATTTCCGAGCTTATATGCGGAATGAAAAAGCCCACGGTTTCTCTTGTGCTCGGAGGAGGACATTCCATTGGGGTGCCCCTTGCCGTTTCGGCCGATTGCTCCTTTATTGTTCCGACGGCTACCATGACGGTTCATCCCGTGAGAATGAACGGAATGGTGCTCGGAGTGAGGGAAAGCCTTGACGTTTTTCTGAAAATGCAGGAAAGAATAACCGACTTTGTGGTCAGAAATTCAAACATTTCCGCCAAGAGATTCAATTGGCTGATGACCCGAAACGGCCAACTGGTCAGTGATGTGGGAACAATGCTTGACGGACGTCAAGCCGTGAAGGAAGGGCTTATTGACAAAATCGGAAGCCTTAAGGACGCGGTGGGATGTCTTTATGATTTGATTGAAAGGGAGAATATCTAATGTCATTTTTACAGGGACTTTTTTTGGGAATCGTTCAGGGACTCGCCGAGTTTCTTCCCATTTCCAGCAGCGGCCATTTAAGCCTTTTTCAGCATCTTTTCGGGCTTGACCCGAACAACAATCTTTTTATAACCGTAATGATGCATGTGGGAACGCTTGCCGCCGTTTTCATTGTGTATTACAAGGTTATATGGAAGCTTATAAAGGAATTTGTTTTCTCGGTCAGAGATATTTTTACGGGAAAATTCAGCTTTAAGGGAATGAACCGTTACCGTCGCATGATGGTTATGATAATCATTTCCACGGCCATGCTTCTCATAATGGTTCTTCCTGTTTTCGGAGGATATTCGCTGAAGGACGGGGCCGAGGCTATCAACAATTCAAAAAGCATTGTGCCTCTCGGTTTTGCCTTTATTATAACCGGAGTTTTCCTTGTGATGACCTTTAAGATTTCAAATACATATAAAAAGACAAGAAACGGAGCCAAGGTCAAGGACGCACTCATAATCGGCGGCGCACAGTGCGTTGCCACGATTTCGGGAATTTCCCGTTCCGGTTCGACGGTTTGTGCCGGACTCCTTTGCGGACTTAACCGCGAATATATGGTGGAATATTCCTTCATCATGAGTATTCCCGTTATTATCGCCTCGGCTCTGAGTGAGGGCAAGGATGCTGTAAGCGCGGGAATAAGCGTGCAGACAGGCCCTCTGATTGCCGGAATTATTGCGGCGCTCGTATCGGGCATTGCCGCCATAAAGCTCATTCAATGGCTTATCCGCAAGGACAGATATAAGCTTTTCGGATATTATTGCCTTGCAATCGGCGTTTTGACGCTTGTGCTCGGAATATTCGGAGTGGGCTATATCGCCTGATAAATTATAAAGAGGTATAAGAATAATGTCGTCAAAGAAAAAAACATCGGCGAAAAGCAAAAATAAAAAAAACACCGCAAAGAAGAATAACGGGTTTCGGTTTAAGGCCGAAGCCGTTTTTGTGGTATCCGTTTTGCTTATGCTTTTTTCGGTTTTAAAGCTTGAGAGCTTTTGGGCGACGATTCACGGCTTTATTCTCGGAGTTTTCGGCTTTGCCGCATTCCCCGCATTTGCGCTTTCCGGCTATACGAGTCTGAGAGTCGCAATCGATAAATTCGACAGCAGTACAAATGTACGGGTCGTTTTTGAAGGAATATTTATCTATCTTTTTTCTGCTGTTTTTAACGTCTTTTCATATGACCCGAGCCTTTCCTACGGC
>URYV01000195.1 GCA_900552285.1 uncultured Oscillospiraceae bacterium | reverse complement strand
TGTGCCTGTGTCTTTTCGCCGCGGCTTTGCCCGTTTGCGCCGAGCAAAGCTCTTTCCCGAAATACACATATGACAACAGTTTTCTTTTGACGGTCGAGTCATCCGAAAACAAGGTTTACACCTTGGAGGATTTTCCCGATATTTCGGCCGACTGTGTTTTTACTGCCTCAAAGCGGCTTGAGTCAAAAACCGGTCCCTTCACCTATGTTCTCATGTTCGTTTTTGGCACCGATGCCGAAAATAAAATCGAAAGTGCGATGAACAAGTACGGTGAAAAGGCAAAAAGGAACTATTATGCAAAGGATTATGCCGAAAAAAGCTCCTACATAACCCTTTCGGACAGCGAGATTTATCTTGCGGTCGGTCAAAACGGGAAAATTTCCGTCACCGATTTCTTTATCGATAAAAACGAAACCGACCTTGCGGGCGGAATCGATTTTGTTTGCGACCCCGAAATTTACGGTTCGGAGGATTTTGACCGTTCTGTTCTTGCCCGCTACGGTATTAAATCGGCAACTACCGGGGTTGCAGAATATGACGAAACCATCACCGAATACGGTCCTTGCCACGATTTTAAGAAAAATCAGGAGGTTTTTTTGAGTATGTTTAATACGGGAAGGGTGGACGATAATGTCGATATTATCGACGCCGCCGATCGGCTGAGCAAGGCGGAGGGTATATATTCCGTGCAGCCCTTCTTCAGAAACGACAGAATCGAAAAGGACGCGCCTCTTTCTTCTTCAAACACCGAATGGTGTTTCGGCGACGGGTCGGAAAACGGTGATTATATTGAACTTTCGGACAATGTTATTTCGGGAAAAGGCACCTTTGCCGAATTCACCGGCGTAAAGCCGGGTACGTCGGTTTTGAAACTTGAATCCAAGTACAGAGAGAATGTGACCGAAAGCTCCTGCACCGTTCATGTATATCTCGGCGGAGACGTAAACCAAAACGGAGAGGTCACCGTGACCGACGCACTGCTTGCCCTGCAGAGCACGGTGGGAAAGGTTGAGCTTTCAAAAGTCCAGACCCTTTCGGGCGACATGAACGGCGACGGAAAAATCTCTGTGGACGACGCCCTTGTGATTCTTCAAATGACGGTTGGAAAATAGAGTTTGTGACATCATGTCAAATGTACCGAACGAATGTGTTTGTGTTTATGATGTGGAATTTTGACTTTGTTAATGAGGAGCTGTTATGAAAAAATTTGTCGCATTGATTACTGCTTTGTGCATGGCGGCGGTGCCGCTTTCAGCGGCCGCCGACGGAGACCCAATCGAGGAAAGCTTTGAAAACAGCGTGATTTACAGCGTTTATGACAGCGAAAAACGAGCCTTTGCGCCCGACGATTTTGAAAATGTAAAGTGCGAAAAGGCCGAAATCATAAGCATGGAGAAAAACGACGACGGCACATATGATTACAAGCTTCTTTTGACGGTGGGTATAAATATGACCTTATATGCAATTTCGACGGCGATTTTGATGAAGTTGTTACCGAACTTTCACAATATTCCGACATCTATTCGGTGTCGAGAAACATTTATGCCGACGATTATTTTAAGGGTGAACTCGGTCTTAAATTCAACAAGGATGAAATTTTTGTGCCGCTCGGGGGAACGGCCGACCAATTTTACACCGTTAAACAGGAAATTATGCCCGAGCTTTTGACTCCCTATGCCGTCGAGATAGCAGTCGACCCGCAAAAGCTCGATCTTTCGTCGCTTTCCGAGGAGCAGCTCTCGGCTCTTGACATCACCGATATGTTCTATCCCGAGGAAACGGGTTTTGAATTTTATCAAAACAGAGAATACAAGGTCGCCCGTTATGACAACACGGTTATAAAGGGAGGAAAAAGCGAAAGCGGGAAATATTTCCTTTATGTGGGCTTGAAAAACGAAATTTACAACCAAGAGATGTTAAAAAAATATATCAAAGACGGCAAATTTGACTTTCCCGCATACATCGACAGATTGGTTAAAAACGACGGCGTTAAGGCCGCCGAGATACTTTATGACGACCGAAAGCTCGGAAATGATTTTATAACCGAATATTGGGAAGTGTCCGATGAAAATATTGTTTCCATGACGCTGTCGGGCGGAAAGCCCTCGGTGGAGGGCCGCGACGATATTTTCTATGAGCAGACGGCGACTCTTAAGGGTCTCAAGGTCGGCGGGCTGACGGCAAAGGGCTTGGCGGGAAACATACTTGCCATAATTTCGGGAGCG
>URYV01000194.1 GCA_900552285.1 uncultured Oscillospiraceae bacterium | reverse complement strand
ATAATCAATATTGGAATTCTTGCCCATGTAGACGCTGGAAAGACGACCTTGACGGTTGACCTTGTTTGCGGCTATGGACATACCGATTCCGGTTCCGCAGACAAGAATTCCCCTGTCGCATTTTCCGTCGGCGACGGCATGAGCCACCTTGACGGCAATTTCGGGATAATCAACCTTGTGAAGCTCGGTGATACCGAAATCCTCAACCGCAAAACCGCGCTCGACAAGGTGGTTTTTAATTTCGTTCTTGAGTTCAAATCCGCCGTGGTCACAGCCAATGGCAATTTTCATACTATCATTTCCTTTCAGAAATAAATTTATTTTGTGTTTTTCTTAAGATTTCTGACGGCCTGGGGAGGTCTCAAATATGACGGCATAAGCTCTCCCGCGGAAAGGGTCTCCCCTCTTTGCACCGCGAAAAGCGCCGCCTTTGCCACGCTCGAGGCGCGCTGAAATCTGACCTGCTCGGGAGCAAGAAATGCCCCCTGCAAATTGTCCTTCATGGTATTATAACACATTTCGGCTCCGTCTCCAACAAAAAAAACCGATTTTTTTTCATTTTTCAGTTCACTTTGAAGCTCGTCCACCGAAATCGCCCTGTCATCGCACAGTCTTTTAAGCTTTCCCTTTTCAAATTCAAAAAGGGCGTTATAGACCTGATTGCAGCGGGCGTCCATAACGGGGCAGATAATTCCCTCTGCCGTTTCAAGGTTATATGCAAGACCCTCGAGGGTGGAGACCCCGACGCAGGACTTATTTTCGGCAAAGGCCATACCCTTAACGGCCGAAATGCCAATTCTCACCCCCGTAAAGGAACCGGGTCCCTTCGACACGGCAAAAGCATCGACGTCCGAAAGGCTCATTTCGGTACATTTGAGGGCGCTTTCTATCATGGGGGCAAGGGTTTTCGAATGCTGAAGCCCCACATTTGTGTAAAATTCGGAAATTATCTTTTGCCCGTCAAAAAAAGCGCAGGAGGCGGCGACGGCCGACGTGTCCACGGCAAAAATATTCACTCTGTATCCGCTCCTTCGACAACAAATTTGCGCACATTGTCCGCATTCCCGCGGGAAATTTCGATTTTTATAAAATCCTCGGGCAACGCCTCAACTATATTTTCGCTCCATTCAAGAGCCAAAATTCCGCACCCGAGATAGTCGTAAAATCCGCAGGAATAAAGGTCCTCGGCATCGGAAATTCGGTACATATCAAAGTGATAAACCGGCAGAACCCCGCCCTCGTATTCGTGAACCACGGCAAATGTGGGAGAGGACACCTCGCCTTTATATCCGACTCCTCTGCAAAGACCTCTCACAAAGGCGGTTTTTCCCATGCCCATTCCGCCGAAAAAGGCGATAACGGCAGGCTGTTTTTGCTTTGCAACCTTCAATGTGAAGGTCACCAACACCGGCAAGGTTCCCGGCAAGACCGCCGCCTCGGTTTCGGCGGCAGAGAGGGTTATAAATTTCTTTTTCACAAAAAACTCCTTAAATCATTCCGAGCGCAAGGCGCACGGCTCGGCAGCTGCCGAAAAACGCATTTTTTTCATTGTATCACATTTTATTTTTAAAGTGAAGTATTTTTACTTGAATATATTAAGAAAATCCACTATAATGAAAAAAAACACCTTTGAGGTTTTAACATGATAAAATTTTTCGAAAGAATTGCCGATTACATTCGTGAAACCGACAAAATTCTTATTCTGCTCTGCACCTGTGCAAGTCTTTTCGGCGCTGTTATGGTTCTTTCGGCCACATATATAGGCAGCGGTTTTCAAAAATTCGCCGTCCAGCTCATCGGCTTTGCCCTCGGCCTTTTTGTGGCCATTCTCATCTCCATGATCGACTATCAGATTTTTTTAAAGCGATGGTATTTTTTCGCCGCATTCGCCGTGGGACTTGTGCTGCTGACCTTTCAGTTCGGATTTGCCCCCGAGGGCACCGACGACAAGGCGTGGCTTCAGCTCCCCTTCGGACAAACCATTCAGCCCTCCGAGCTTCTTAAAATCGCCTTCATCATTTCCTTCACAAAACACGTTTCTTCCATAAGACCCGAGCGTATAAGCGATTTTAAAAACGTTGCGCTGCTGTGCATCCACGGTCTTTTCCCCGTCGGGCTCATACATCTTCAGGGCGACGACGGCAGCGCTATGGTGCTCCTTTTTATATTCCTCGGAATGCTTTTTGCGGCGGGTGTTCGGGCAATCTACTTTGCGGCCGCAGGCGGAAT
>URYV01000193.1 GCA_900552285.1 uncultured Oscillospiraceae bacterium | reverse complement strand
CAGCCCACATTGTATGCCTGAATTGGCTTATCGCCTACACAAAAAAATTCCCCTGACCCGCAAATTCGGCGGCCGCACAACCTCCTACGAAGGCGCCTTTGAGGGAGTTATAAACAATCTCGAGCGCAGGTATAAGGAAACCGACAGCTCCTATTCGAGAGACGACATCGAAAGCTATATGACGGCGCTGCCCTGTCCCGAGTGCCACGGCGCTCGGCTCAACGAAAAATCCCTTGCCGTAACGGTGGGAGGAAAAAATATAGACGAGCTTTCCCGTATGTCGGTTGTCGAGCTGCTTGATTTTATAGAAAATCTTAAGCTGACCGACCGCGAGCTTATGATAGGAAATCTCATATTGAAGGAAATTAAAAACCGTCTCGGCTTTTTGAAGGACGTGGGACTGGGTTATCTGACACTTTCCCGTTCGTCGGGCACCCTTTCGGGCGGAGAAAGCCAGCGAATCCGCCTTGCAACCCAAATCGGTTCCTCTCTTCAGGGTGTGCTCTATATTTTCGATGAGCCCAGTATCGGTCTGCATAAAAGGGATAATACAAAGCTCATCGCCACCCTTAAAAAGCTCCGCGATCTCGGCAACACCCTTGTGGTTGTCGAGCACGACGACGAAACCATGCTCAATGCCGACTATATCTGCGACATCGGCCCGGGAGCGGGCGTGCACGGGGGAAATCTCGTCTGCGCCGGAACGGTCGAGGAAATTATGGCCTGCGAAGGGTCGCTCACGGGCGATTACCTCTCGGGGCGGAAAAAAATCGAGGTGCCGAAACACCGCAGAGAGGGCAACGGAAAGTTTATTGAGGTCGTCGGAGCAAAGGAAAACAATCTTAAAAATATAAACGTGAAATTTCCCCTCGGGGAGTTTGTGTGTGTTACCGGCGTGTCGGGCTCGGGAAAATCCTCCCTCGTAAACGAGGTGCTTTATAAAACCCTTGCAAACACCCTTAACGGCGCCCGTAAAAAGACCGGAAAGTGTGACGGCGTGCTCGGTCTTGAAAACCTTGACAAGGTCATAGACATAAACCAGCAGCCCATAGGCCGCACACCTCGCTCAAATCCCGCCACCTATATCGGCGTTTTCAACGATATACGGGAGCTTTACGCCAAAACACCCGACGCAAAAATCAGAGGATACAATGCCGGACGTTTTTCCTTTAACGTCAAGGGCGGCCGCTGCGAGGCCTGTCAGGGCGACGGCATAATAAAAATAGAAATGCACTTTCTGCCGGATATATATGTGCCCTGCGAGGTTTGTAAGGCTCACCGCTATAATCACGAAACCCTTGAGATAAAATATAAGGGCAAGAGCATTTACGACGTGCTCGAAATGACCGCCGAGGAGGCTCTTGAATTTTTTGAGCCCATACCCAAAATCGCAAGAAAGATACAGGCTCTTTGCGACGTGGGCATGGGATATGTCAAGCTCGGTCAGCCCGCCACCACCCTTTCGGGAGGAGAGGCGCAGCGTGTCAAGTTGTCAAGCGAGCTTTGCAAGCGCGCCACGGGCAAGACTGTCTATATTCTCGACGAACCCACCATAGGTCTCCACACCGCCGACGTTCACAAGCTCATCGACGTGCTTCAACGCCTTGTGGATGCGGGCAACACCGTTATTATTATTGAGCACAACATGGACGTTATAAAAACCGCCGACTATATCATCGACATCGGTCCCGAAGGGGGCAGCGGCGGCGGACGTGTGGTTGTCTGCGGCACTCCCGAAAAGGTGGCGAAAAGTAAAAAATCCTACACGGGACATTTTCTTAAAGAGCTGCTTTAATATTTACATTGAGTTAAACTATTGCTTTTTTTCTTAATGTATAATGACATAAAATGAGAAGGGAGATTTCCTTTGTTCGGATATGTAAAGGCGGCAAAGCCGGATTTGAGGGTAAGGGAATATGAGGCCTATAAGGGCGTTTACTGCACTCTTTGCAAGACGCTTGGTAAAAGATACGGCATTCTTTCCCGATTTACCCTGAATTATGATTTTGTTTTTCTTGCTCTTATCCGTCTTTCCTGTGAGAATGACGGCGGAATGAAATTTCAAAAGTGCCGCTGCAGCTTTAATCCTTTTGTCCGCTGCAACAAGCTGTGCACCTCCTCAAACGCCATTGACTATTCGGCCGATGTGGCAATGCTGCTGTTTTATCGGAAAATAAAGGACAATATAAGCGACGAGGGCTTTTTCAAAAGAACGCTCTGCCGTCTGCTGCTCCCCTTTGCAAAGGCAAAGTATAAAAAGGCGGCAAGGC
>URYV01000192.1 GCA_900552285.1 uncultured Oscillospiraceae bacterium | reverse complement strand
TAGGCATTCAGGGGCACTCCCGCCGCCTCCAGCAGCAGGGGACGCAGAAAGCCCGGGCGGATAATATGTCCACTTGTTCTCCGTCTTTATGAATTACCAATTTTTCAATTTCTTCGGTTTTTACACCGCCTATCGCCTGAGAAAAGGTCAACGGACGGAAAACATAGGCAATGCCGCCGAAAATCACGGCCGCAGCCACAACGCAGCAAATCAGTAATTTGGTTGATTTTTTCATATTATCACCTCATAATCTCACATATTAGACGCCGCACTTTAAGCAGCAAAACATTGCTTTCGGAAAATTTAATCTCGCCAAAAAATATTTTATGCTTCCGCCGAGCCTCCTTTCAAGCTAATAATACATTAGACTTTCTTGTTTGTCAATAATTTCTATCAGTTTTGCAAATAAATTGTCATCTTGATTTGTTATTTTAGACATTTATGCTCATAAGTCCGTGGCGATTGCAGAAGAAATAAAGCTTGCCCCTGCCCCTTTTTCGAAACCTTGCAGACGGCGCTCCTTCGGGGTAAAGCTTGGCCGTTTCAAAGCGGTCGTGAGTGACATAGGCCAAAAAGGAAATATAGTGTTCCTTGGTCATGGGGTGATTTACCGTCACAAAAATCTCGTCCTCGACATTTTCCACGGTGACGACGTGGCAGTCGTCGGGCTGTTCGGCCGATTGTCGGGGCAGCTCCACCCCGCAGCAGCACACCGACGCCTCGCCGAATGTTCTGATGACATTTCCGCAAAGAGGACAAACATAAATTTCGCTTTTGAGCATATTGGCCGAACGGTTTGCGTTTACCGCCTCGTTGCCCGACAAAAGCTCGGCCACCGAAACCGAAAGGGCTGCCGCCAGCGGTTCGATGAGGGAAATGTCGGGAAGTCCCCTGCCCGTTTCCCATTTCGATACTGCCTTGCCGGTGACGCAGATTTTTTCGGCAAGCTCGTTTTGGGTCAGCTCCGCCTTTTCTCTCAGTCTTTTGACCGTTTTTCCCGTGATGTATGAATCCATAATAATTCTCCTTTCTTTGTCGGATTATAAATCCGTTTTGACGGAAAATCAATCCACGCACCGTGGAACAAAAGCCCGCATTAAAAAATGCAGGCTTTTATCAATTGTTAAAAGGCCGGTTTTGCTACTTGAGCTTATATTTTTCCGACCTGTCGGGATTTCGGTATTCGTGCTTTTCGTAATAGCCCAAAAGCTCGCCGCCTTCGTCGCGCAGCGCCACCATATAAACATCCTTGTTTTGCTTTTCGTTGTGAAAGGTGAAAACACGGTTTAAATCGGGATTTTGTTCAAAGGCGTTTACGACCTCTTTTATGGCTTCGACCGAGCGGCTGTTATGGCAGTCGAAAATGCTCTTTGACACAAGGCTTTGTCCGCCTCTTTTTTCATAATTTTTTACCGCGGCGGGATTCATATAAATAATGTTGTGCTCTTTGTCGCAAATCACCACCGAGGCCCTGTCCTCGTCGATTATGGCCTTGAAAAATTTCTCAAGCTTCATTTTACCGTCTCCTTAAGCCGATTTTTTCTGTCGTTCTTTGTGTTATAAAGGAACATTGCAACGCCTGCTCCGCAAATAAGCAGGTAGCCCAAAACGCTTAATGCGTCGGGAACCTGACCGAAAATGAAGAATCCAAGCAGAGCGGCAAAAATCACCTGGGTATAATCATACACCGAAATTTCCTTGGCGGGAGCGTAGAGATATGCCTTGGTTATGCCAAGCTGACCGACGCAGGCCGAACAGCCCGCTCCTATAAGAAAGGCAACCTGTTTAAAGGTCATGGGCTCGAAATCGGCGATTATAAAGGGAATGCACACAACGCAGGAAAAAAGCGAAAACCAAAAAATAATTCTCGAGCTGTTTTCTCCGTTGGCTCCGAGACGGCGCACAAAGGTGTATGCGATACCGGCTCCCATTCCTCCGCAAAGCCCCACAAGAGACGGAATCAGCTGAGCGTTTGCAAATCCCGGTTTTATTATGAGAACGCTGCCGAGCATTGCGCAAAGCACGCCGAGAATTTGAACGAAATTAGGCTTTTCCTTAAGCAGAAAGAAGGAAAAAACAATGGCAAAGAAGGGGGACAGCTTGTTAAGCATGTTGGCGTCGGCAAGCACAAGGTGATCGATGGCATAGAAATTGGCCACAAGACCCACCGTCCCGAAAAACGAGCGGCAAAAAAGAAAGGGGATATTCTGCCTTTGGGGCCTGCAGTTTGACGGTGAGTTTACCTGCGAGAGAGTCGGAGATATGGATACAGAG
>URYV01000191.1 GCA_900552285.1 uncultured Oscillospiraceae bacterium | reverse complement strand
AGATTTTCTGTGCGTTTTCTTTAAGGGGAAGTACGGCGGCCGCCTTTTTTGCAAGGGCATAGCTGTCGCCCACAAAATCGGCAATTTCGGTTATCTCGCGGCGCTGATAGGAATGGGCAAGAATACAAATGTCCTTTTCCTTTTTAAGCCGCAGTATTTCGTTTTGCATATCAAGTATTTTCATTTTATTCACCCTTCAGTTTTTGCAGAGTATTTTTTATGACTTCAAGCGCCTCTTCGGGGTCGCTTATCCCCTCGAGTGCCGCTTCGATAGGACAGGGGCCGTCGGCATTGCGGTTCATAACCGTTTTCACCGACTGCCGAAAATAAACGGCAATACCGTGATTTTTAAGAAGCTCAAGGGCGCCTTCGCTTATGACTCTTGTGTAAACCTCACCCACTCCGAGCAAAATGTAGAGAAAGGCCGCTCCCCTTCCCGCAACCCTGTCGGCGGCGGCAAATCCGCAGGCCGTTTTACCCGCGTTTACAAGCTTTAAAAGAGGAGCCACTCCCCTGTCGGCAGAGGTAAATATTTCTTCGCCTTTTACAAGGGCGCAGGTATAATCGCACTGCTCCACATAGTATTCGGCCTTTTCAAGATCCTTTGTCAAAAAGGTCACCCGATTTCTTTAAAATTTATCAGTGTGTAAGAAGAAGCGTCGCCACAAAGAGGGCGGCGATAACCCATGTTCCGACGCGGATTTCCTTGGCCTTTCCCACAAAGAGCTTTATGACAATGTAAGAAATAAGACCGAAAGCGATACCGTAGGAAATGTTGTATGCAAAGGGCATCATAACCATGGTCAAAAATGCGGGAACGGCGGTTTCGGCGTCTTTCCAGTCGATTTTCTTGACCGACTCGGCCATAAGCACACCGACATATATAAGTGCGGCGGCGGTGGCGCAGGAGGGAACGAGCTGAGCAATGGGGCTGAGCAGCATGGCTGCCACAAAGAAAATTGCCGTAAACATGGAGGAAAGTCCGGTTTTTCCGCCCTCGGCGACGCCTGCGGCAGACTCGGCAAAGGTGGTGACGGTTGAAGTACCGCACACGGCGCCGACGGTGGTGGCGGCGGCATCGGCAAACATGGCCTTTTCCATGTTGGGAACCTCACCCTTTTCGGTGAGCATATTGCCCTTGTCGCAGGCGGCAAAAAGGGTTCCGATGGTGTCGAACATATCGATCATGCAAAAGCCGAGAGCCGTCGTGGCAATGGTCAGCACGAGATTGGAATTTCCGTGAGCCTCGGAATAAGCAGAGAAGTCAAAGCCGCTCTTAAAGACGGCGCCGAAGGACTGGCTCGCAAACTCCTTCATGGCGGCAAAGGGGCTTGTCATTTCAATGTTGAGATTTGCGTAAAAACCGGGGACGGTAAGACCGAGGAGGTAATAAAGGGCAAAGCCGCCGATTATTCCCCAAAATACCGAGCCTTTAACGCCCTTTTTGCTCATAACGGCAATGGCAAGGAAGGCAACAATGGTCACGACCATGGGCATTATGTCTCCCCAGCTGCCAAGCAGAATATTAAAGGAAGCAAGGGTCACTCCGGTTGAGGTGCTGGGCACGATTATACCCGAATTCTGAAGTCCCAGGAAGGCGATAAAAAGCCCTATGCCCACCGAAATGGCGGTTCTGACCGATTCGGGAATGGCAAGGAAAATCCTCTTTCTCAGTCCCGTGACGGTCAGCAGAATAAAGACAAGACCGTCGGCAAGCACAAGCACAAGGGCGTTTGCGTATGTAAAGCCGAAACCGAGACATACGGTGTATACGAAAAATGCGTTAAGTCCCATGCCGCTTGCCTGAGCAAGGGGAAGGTTGGCGAGAAGGCCTATGAGCACGGTTCCGAAAATCGCCGAAACTGCGGTGGCAATATAGATTGCGCCGTAGGAAACCCCGAGGGGATTTGACCCGTCGCCCAAAGGATTCGAAAACATATTGGCATTTACCATGAGAATATACACCATGGCAAAAAAGGTGGTCAGTCCCGCGGTGAACTCGGTGCGGACGTTTGTTCCCCGCTCGGACAGCTTAAAAAACTTTTCCATTTCTTATCTATCTCCATAAAAAAATTTTACAGTTCATTTTAACATACTCTTTCACCTCTGTCAACGAGTATTCGCCCCGTAAAATCAAAGAAAAGGCCTCTTTTCTGTTGAAGAAAAATTCCGTTTATGGTAAAATATTTCGGGAGGTAGTAACATGGAACCGACAAAAGAACAATATGAAAAATACACAAGTGATTTTTGTGACTTTTCACACAAAAGCCCCGACCCCTTTCATGCCGCAAAA
>URYV01000190.1 GCA_900552285.1 uncultured Oscillospiraceae bacterium | reverse complement strand
TGAGCGTGAGGGATTGCTGTTTCCGGAAGATAAAATACGTCGGTATCTTACGGAAAATACCGCCCCTTTTATAAATGGAGCTTTCGCGCCCTTTCCGGTCTGCCGCGGCTGTCCATGCTTTCCGACAGCCTCGAGTTTCTCATAACCGGCGAAAACGACGACGGCACCGCAAAGCTTAAGGCCGAGATAATCGAGGACATTTGCGGGATTTTTTCGCGGGAGCTTGTGCTTTCGGGCTTTGCCGAAAAGGAGCACAAAAACGCCGAGGATGCCGCCTATGACGTCAATTCGGGCATTTTTGACGCCGACATAAGAAACATGAGCATATTTGCATGATAAAAAGGACCCGGGATTCGGCCTTGCGAACACAAAGCCGTATTCCCGAGTCCTTTTGCTTTTTAAAAGCCGCCGAGCTTTAGCCCTTAAGGCCTCTTTCCTGTCTTATCATGTCCTCAACGACAATGTCGTAAATCTCCCCGAGGGTGGCGCAATATTCAAGCACCTTCCAGGGCTCGTTGGTGTGAAAATGGATTTTGATGAGATTTTCATCCCCCACCGCCAGCATCCCGCTGCAATTTTTTCAGCAAAGTTTCGCCCTCGATAAAGCCCACCGCAAGCAGGCAGTCGCCCTTGAAATGCTCGGTGAAATAGTCGTGGATAACATCCTCGTCAAGGTCCTCTCCTTCGATGAGAAGCTGGGTGTCATAGCGAAATTCGGTCATGATTAAATCTCCTTTATTCAAAATCCTTGCCGTCTTTGGTTTTGACGGCAGTTCGGTCTATATGAACGGGGCAAAATTCCCGATCACAGTATTTTTCAAGCGCCTTTATGACAAGCGCGGGATTTATGTTTTTCTCGCTCCCCGCGGGCAGGCGCATATTTATCCTCACCCCGTCGGCCGTCTCGAAAAGGGAAACGTCGAAAATGTCGGGAGCAAGGTCAATTTGCTTTGTGCCGCCCTTTTTGGTTTTCTTTTCGGTGATGATGCTGTCGAGCAGGAAAAACTCCTTGATTTTGCCGAAAAGGTCGGCGCAGTCGAACAGCTCGATTTCATAAACGGCGCTTTCTATCTCCTTGGCCTTGAAAACCGGGGTCTTAACGTCGGTTATGATAATGTCTCTCGGCATACAGTCGGAAAGTCTTTTCTTTATCTCTCCGTGGGGAACCGGCGAAACAAGGCGAAAGTCCATGGTTTCTCTCTGCCCCGATTGCCCCACCGAAAGGGGAAGGGCAAAGGTGACATAGGGATGGGGGTTAAACCCCTCGGTGTGCCAGAGGGGAAGCCCCGTCCTTTTAAGCGAACGCTGCATAAATCGGCTTAAATCCAAATGAGAAATATATCTTGCGTCGCCGACCTTTTTGTAAAAAACGCGAATGTCGAAGAATTCCATCAGTCGCAGGCCCTCCCAAGCAGTCTGTTTGCGCCGCAGCCGTTGCATTTTTCGCGGCAGTTTTGCGTTGTCGCGCCGGTTTTTGCCTTTATGCTTTCGTTCATGAAATACCCTTCGGGTATGCCGATGTCGATGTGTGACCAGGGCAGTACCTCGGTGTATTCACGGCGGCGGTTGGCGTAAAATTTCGGGTCGACGCCGCAGTTTTCAAAGGCATTCATCCACACGTCAAAGTGAAAATATTCTCCCCAGCTGTCGAATTTGCAGCCGAGCTTAAAGGCCTCGTAAATGACGGCGCAAACACGCCTGTCGCCTCGGGCAAGCACCGCCTCGAGAAAGCTTGTTTCGGGGTCGCTCCAGCTGAGCCTGATTTTGCGGCTGCGGGCGCTTTCCACAAGATGCTTCTGCTTTGCCCTGATAGTTTCGATGTCGTCCTGAGGTTCCCACTGAAAGGGGGTAAAGGGCTTCGGCACATAGGCCGAGCAGCTGACCGACACGGTAACTCCCTTGCCCTTTGGCCGCTCGGGAAGGGAATAGAAGGTGTCCACCACCTTTTGGGCGAGGTTTCCGATACCCGCTACGTCGTCAAAGGTCTCGGTGGGAAGTCCGAGCATAAAATAGAGTTTGACCGAGGTGTTTCCTCCCGAAAATGCGGTTTTTGCCGTGTTTATGACGGCGTCCTCGGTGATGTTTTTGTTGATAACGTCGCGAAGCCGCTGGGTGCCAGCCTCGGGAGCAAAGGTCAGCCCGCTTTTTCTTACGCTTTGAATTCGTTTCATGAGACTTTCGGGGAAATTGTCCACACGAAGGGAGGGCAGCGAAATACTGACTCGGTCCTTTTCGGTCCAGTCAAGCATATCCGAAAGCAGCTTCGGTGACCCGTCATCATGCATCGTCATATCGGCAAACGGGACGTCTCATATTCCGATA
>URYV01000189.1 GCA_900552285.1 uncultured Oscillospiraceae bacterium | reverse complement strand
TGTGCACGCAGCAGCTTGTGCCCACGCGCCACTCGCACCTGTTCCTCTGCCGCATCATCCCGGACTTTGAGCGCGAGGATGATATTTTAAAAAGCGGAGAGGCTGTTTCGGCAAGCGTCCTAAAGGTCGGGCACCACGGAAGCAGAACCTCCACGGGAGAAAATTTTTTAAAGGCCGTTTCGCCAAAGGCTGCCGTTATTTCCTGCGGAAAGGATAACGACTACGGCCACCCTCATGCCGAGACTCTTAAAAAGCTTGAAAAGTCGGGTGTTGCCGTTTATCGAACCGATATTTTGGGAACGATTTCGGTATTGGGCAGGGAAAACGGAGAGTTTGAATTCTTGCAAAGCACCGTCCAACCGACCGTTTCGACGGAGGAACAAAGCACGGCGCCGTCTGAGGAGGCAACATATATACTTAACACAAACAGCAAAAAGTTTCACAAGCCCGACTGCAAAAATGCCGCCGATATATCCGAAAAAAACCGCAAAGAATTTTTCGGCGAGCGGCAGCAGCTTATAAACGAGGGATACTCTCCCTGTAAAAGCTGTAATCCATAAGCAACAGCGGCGAGTGATAAATCAGGGACTTATTCGGAAACTTACAATACAAAAAGCCGATTTTATATTTTCTCACATCAGATAAAAACAATAGGCATTGTACATTCAAGCCTCCCTTATGTAAAGGGAGGCGGCACGGCGCAGCCGTGACGGAGGGATTGTCATTTTTCTCCCCGTTTCATTTAAGCAACAGATGCTAAAAGGAGGAAACATGAGATATACCGTTGACAGAATTGAGGAAGACTTTGCCGTTTGCGAGGACGAAAACAAAAACTTTTTGAACATTCCTCTCGACAAATTCCTTCAAAGACCCCGCGACGGGGATACGATTGAAAAAACCGAAAGTGGATTCGTTATCCTCGGCGGCATAACAAAGCAAAAGAAAGAGTCGGTAAGAGCCCGTTTCGAGCGGCTGAAAAAAGAAAAGTCCGAGACATAAATCTCGGACTTTTTTACTGTTGAGTTTTAATTGAACCGCTTTTTCATGTCCCAAAGCCACATTTCGGCACGGGATTTTGCCTTGTCCCCGTCGGCGTCGACCGAGGTTATATAAACCTTGATTTTGGGCTCGGTTCCCGACGGGCGGACAATAAGATTTGAGCCGTTTTCGTCCAAATCATAATACAGCACGTTGGATTTCGGAAGGGTGATAACCGATTTTTTACCGCTCTTAAGTTCAAGCTTTTCGGAGGTCTCATAGTCGCTTATGGCAACCACCTGATTTTCTCCTATCTTTTTGGGAGGAAGACGTCTCAAATCGTCCATGATGTCCTGCATTTTTTTCATGCCTGCGGCTCCCTCAAATGTAAAGCTGTTTTGCGATGTGAAAACCATGCCGTGCTCGGCATAAAGCTCGTTTATGACGTCCAGGAGATTTTTGCCGAGGTTTTTATAATAGGCGGCCATTTCGCATATAAGCATGGAGGCCACGACGGCGTCCTTGTCGCGCACATACGCGCCCGCAAGATAGCCGTAGCTCTCCTCAAATCCGAACACAAATCGCTCCTGTTCGCCCTTTTTCTCGAGTATTCCGGCCTGCTCGCCGATGTATTTGAACCCGGTCAGCACATTTATGAGCTTGCAGCCGTATTTTGCGGCGATTTTGTCGGCAAGAGGGGTGGAAACAATGGTTTTGACGGCCACGGGATTTTCGGGCAGAGTGCCGTTTGCCTTGCGCCTTGACAAAATGTAATCAAGCAGGCAGGCGCCGACCTCGTTGCCCGACATGAGCGTAAAGTCGTCGCCGTTTTTGACGGCAATGCCAACTCTGTCGCAGTCGGGGTCGGTGGCAAGAAGCAGATCGGCCTCCACCGATTTGGAAAGGTTTATGGCGCATTCGAAGGCCTGACGGATTTCGGGATTGGGGAAGGGGGCGGTTGGGAAATTTCCGTCGGGGAATTCCTGCTCGGGCACAACGGTGACGTTTTTAATTCCGATGCGCTTGAGAATTTCTCTGACCGGCTTGTTGCCCGTGCCGTTTAGGGGAGTGTATATGACATTTAAATCGGCGGTAACCTTTTCCACCGAACGGGTTTTCACCGTTTCAAGATATTTTTCCACCAGTTCGTCGCCGATATATTCGATAATTCCGCTTGTTATTCCTTCGTCAAAGCTCATGGTTTTTGCTCCGCCGAACATTTCCACCTTGTCGACAAAGGAAAGAACCTTGGCGCTGTTTTCCACGCTCAGCTGCGCTCCGTCGGCCCCGTAGGCCTTATATCCGTTGTATTTTGGAGGGTTATGGCTAGCTGTTATCATTATTCCTGC
>URYV01000188.1 GCA_900552285.1 uncultured Oscillospiraceae bacterium | reverse complement strand
TGCGACCGACACCCGCCCCTGCGCTGCGCTGCGCCGCGCCTCGGCCCGCTCGCACATATTCGGCTTGGTTTCGAGGCAGGAAACCGGCGAAAGGCTCCCCTCGGTCAGCCGCAAAATCTCGCCCACCGTGTATTTTTCGGGAGTTCGGGTAAGGCGATAGCCCCCCTGATAACCCCTGTTTGTAAGCAGAAAGTCCCCTCTTGTCAGCATGGGAACGATTTGCTCGAGATATTTTTTGGAAATGCCCTGTCGGGCGGCAATCTCCTTTAGCGCGACATAGCCGTCGCCCTGATGCTGCGCCAAATCGAGCATCATCCGAAGGGCATAGCGCCCCTTTGTGGAAATTTTCACTTCCCTCATTCCTTTCATAATCCTATAATACCATAGATTTAGTAGGTTTGCAAGACAAAATAAAAAAATCGGCCAAAACCCTTGACAAACGGGAATGCCGATGATATAATACAGAAAACATACGGAAAAGGTAGGTATTAAACCGACGGGCAATCGGCGCCTGTCGAAAGGGTTTAAACCTGCGAAAAATTTCCCAAACTGGCGAAATTCGGAGGCGATATAAATGAAAGACAAAAGAAGAAACATTTATACCCTGATTTTTTGCGTGCGAATGTGACCTTATGCTTTTTTAACCGATTGAAGATATTTGAATTTTTAAATTGAATTTTAAAGGAGATTACCGTCATGTCAAACGTTAAAGATATAAACAATTCCGCAAGCTGGGGATTCACCACCCGTCAGGTTCAGGTCGGACAGGAACAGCCCGACCCCGCCACCGACGCAAGAGCGGTGCCCATTTACGCGTCCACTTCCTTTGTGTTCCACGACAGTCAGCATGCCGCCGACCGTTTCGGTCTCCGTGACGCCGGCAACATCTACGGCAGACTGACCAACCCCACCCAGGACATTTTCGAAAAAAGAATCGCTTCCCTTGAGGGAGGTACGGCGGCCCTTGCAACCGCGTCGGGCGCTGCCGCCATTAACTATACCATTCAGGCTCTTGCCAAGAGCGGCGAGCACATCGTCGCCTCCAAAACCATCTATGGCGGAACCTATAATCTTCTGGCTCACACCCTGCCGCTGACCTCGGGAATTACCACCACCTTTGTCGACCCCGAGGAGGAGGGCGCCTTTGAGGCGGCCATTACCGACAAGACCAAGGCTCTTTATGTGGAGACCCTCGGCAACCCCAATTCCAACATTGCCGACCTTGAGGCTCTTGCAAAAATCGCTCACAGCCACGGAATTCCCCTTGTTGTGGATTCCACCTTCGCCACTCCCTATCTTGTCCGCCCCATCGAATACGGAGCAGACATCGTGGTTCATTCGGCCACCAAGTTCATCGGCGGCCACGGCACGGCCATCGGCGGAGTTATTATCGAATCGGGCAACTATGACTGGAAGGCCTCGGGAAAATTCCCCTGGATCTCCGAGCCTAACCCCTCCTATCACGGCGTTTCCTTTGCCGACGCCGCTCCCGGCGCCGCATTCGTGACCTACATCCGCGCCATTCTTCTGCGCGACACCGGCTCCACCCTCTCCCCCTTCCACGCCTTTATATTCCTTCAGGGTCTTGAGACGCTGTCGCTGAGAGTCGAGCGCCATGTCAGCAACGCACTTAAAATCGTCGATTATCTTTCGAAACATCCGCAGGTCGAGGCGGTTCATCACCCCTCCCTTGAAAGCGAGCCCAGCCACAAGCTTTACGGCAAATATTTCCCCAACGGCGGCGGCTCTATATTCACCTTTGAAATCAAGGGCGACGACAAAACGGCGCAGAAGTTCATCGACAATCTTGCCATTTTCTCGCTGCTTGCAAACGTTGCCGACGTGAAATCCCTTGTTATTCACCCCGCAAGCACCACCCATTCTCAGCTGAACGAGGCCGAGCTTGCCGAGCAGGGCATTAAGCCCAACACCATCCGCCTGTCCATTGGCATTGAGGATGCCGACGACCTTATCGCCGCTCTCGACGCCGCTTTTGAGGCGGTTAAATAAGGCAGGCGCCGAGAAAATTTAATTACCCGAGGGAAAACATTTTGAGATCGGATTTTCCCGAAAGAAACCCCGCAGAAAGCTCTACTTTCTGCGGGGTTATTTTTTGCGGGGTTTTGTGATTTAAAACGCCTCCTATGTCGGTGGGCGTTGGGTTTGGGATTAAAAGCCTCACCTGTGAGCGGTCGGTGTCGAAATCTTTGATTTTGACGGAGGGGTTGTGACGTCTTAGGAGGGTCGGTTTTTTACGAAAGCTTTGTTAAAAGAAACAGGACATGCCGAGGCTGACGAAAGCTTTCGAAAAAGGTAAGTCTTGCGGGAAAGGACAATCCCTCAGTCGCTGCGCGACAGCTCCCTTTACACAAGGGAGCCGGAGATACGGAGGGATTATTTTATATAAAGAA
>URYV01000187.1 GCA_900552285.1 uncultured Oscillospiraceae bacterium | reverse complement strand
CTTTGCGCCGGGTCGCATCCTCTCGATGCTGGCGGTGCTGCTGTTCGCCTTTGAGGCACCGTGGTGAGCGGGACGGCCGAGGTGCTTGCCGAATATAACAAAAGCGAAAATCTCGGGCCTTTTTCCCGCCTTTTTATGCTCAAATTCGGCGGAGCGGATTTTGTCCGCTGCGTTTTTGAAAGAAAGCGCAGGGCGCAAGTTGACATCGACGCGGCAAAAAAGACCGCGCGCAGCCTTAATTTTAAACAAACAGGCAATTTAAACGGATTGCCGATATACGGTTCGGAGAAGGAGTAAAATGGACAGCAACACCCTAACTTTAATCATCATCATTGCCGTTTTTGTCTGCCTCTCGGGGCTTGGCGTGTTTTTCACCCGTCGGGCGCTGGGCCAGTTCGACAAAAGGGGAAAGGCCGGCTTTAAGCCGCTGCTTTCGGTTCAGAAAAGATACGACAAAATCAGACAGGTGACGAGAATTCCCTGCGGCGTGCTCTACATCACCGCCGCCGAGCAGGAAGCCGACCTTGCGGCAAATCTCGGGGACGGGGGTTTTTCCCGTCTTGAAAACGCCGTGCTTTCCTCCTTCAACGGTCAGGAGGACATGGTTTCCAAAATCCGAAAGGGAGAGTTTCTTGTGCTCACCCGCATGAGCGAGTCCCGATTGACGGCGGCCCTTTCCCAAATCCGTCGTGATATGCTGCTTTTTTCCAAATCAAACCCCTCGGAAAAGCATCTTGAGCTCTATTTCGGCGCCTATCTCATCCCCGCCGGAAACATTGATTTTGAGCAGACCGTGTCGAGAGCAAAGCTCGCCTGCCTTGAAGCCAAAAAAAGCGGACGGAAATATGTGGCATGGGACTATAATCTGCAAAACGACTATGACAACCGCGCCGAGGTGGAAAAAAGTCTGCGCCGCGGCGTGAAAAACAACAATTTCTTTTTGGAATTTCAGCCCATAATCGACATACAAAGCGGCAACATTGTGGGCGGCGAGGTGCTCACGCGGCTTAACGGAAATTCCGGAGTGCTTCTTCCCGCCGACTTTATTTCGGCGGTTAAGGATAAAAATATGGAGGCCGAATTCGACCAATACGTTTTCGGCAAGACCTGCCGCTGGATAGCGAGCCACAGGGAGGTCTGCAAATACCTTAAATATATATCGGTCAACTTCACGAGAGCCACCCTGTCAATCGACGGCATGGCCGACAAGATACTTGAAAAGCTTGACGAATGCGGAATCGAACGCGGCTTTGTCGCGGTGGAGCTTGTGGAAAACGGCGGAGAGGCCGGAATTGTCGTTGACGGCATAAAGCAAAATCTTTCGGCGCTCAAGGAGGCGGGAATGCCCATAATGCTGGACGACTTCGGCGACGGATATTCATCCTTTGAGGATTTGAAAAACTATCCCGTCGACGCCATAAAGATAAGCCGCTCGGTGACCGAAAATATCCAAACCGCCATAGGACTTCGGATTTTCAAAAGCATGATAAACGTGGCAAAGGACATGGACGCCCTTATCGTCTGCGAGGGAGCCGAAACCCCGGCGCAGATAAAAGCCATAAGAGACTGCGGAGTGGTTTATGTTCAGGGGTATTATTTCTACCGTTCGGTAAGCCCCGACCAATTCGAAAAGGCGATAATCAAAAACAGAACAAAGCAAGGAGAAAGTGAATTATGAAAATGAGTTTTTTCGGCTATAACCGCAAGGAAACCGACGATTATTTTGACTATCTGACCAAGGCAAACGCCGAGCTTACCGAGCAGGTGGAGCAGCTTAAAAAGAAAAACGCCGAAATGGAGAAGGCTCTTTCGGAATATGAAAATCTCGACAAAATAAACAAGCGGGAAATCGAAATGCTGGGACAAAAGCTCGACCGCAGCGAGGCCAGCGAGGACGATTATAAGCGCCGCTTTGAGGAGGCCTGCCAAAAGCTTGACTCCAAGGACGACGCCCTTGACAACGAAAAGCTCGGCATTATTTTTGCCGTCGCCTACCGCGACATGGAAAACAAAAACAAGGCGGTCAGCGAAAAAATCAGAGAATATGCCGACATGATGTTCGGCAGAATGGCAAAATATCAAAACGAGGTCGCCGAAATCGTGACCGAGGTAAACGAGATGCAGCTTAAGCAGAAAAAGGCCCTCGAAAAGCTGTGCTCCGAGGCCGCAGAAAAGCTGGATATGCTCACCGCCGCCTCCGACAAGACCCTTTCGGATATGCAGCGCATAGAGGGCAGCAAAAACGCCATTTGCGGCCAAATCGAAAACATGATAAACGAGACCATCGACACCGGCAAGGCTCTCAATCCCCCTTCAAAGCAGTAGCGCGGAACACCGTATAAAATTTTTTGAGGAGAGAATTTTATGCCCGACGAGATTTTTAAAATCGACGAGACCGGCTCCATCGGCAAGCGCTATCGCCGCCAGGACGAGATC
>URYV01000186.1 GCA_900552285.1 uncultured Oscillospiraceae bacterium | reverse complement strand
CATCAGAATTGTTCCGCAGGCGTCGGAATTCGTCATCGAGCGTCTCGGAAAATACAAGCACACCTGGGGTCCGGGAATTCACGTTAAAATCCCGTTTTTCGACAGAATCGCAAAATGTATAACCCTTAAGGAGCACGTTCTCGACTCGCCGCCTCAGCCGGTCATCACCAAGGACAACGTCACCATGCAAATCGACACCGTCGTTTACTACACCATATTCGATTCCAAGCTTTTCACCTACGGCGCCGTTAACCCCATAAGCGCTCTTGAAAACCTCACCGCCACAACGCTCAGAAACATTGTCGGCGAGCTTGAGCTTGACGGAACCCTCACCTCCCGCGACACCATAAACGGCAAAATGACCTCAATTCTCGACGAGGCCACCGACAAATGGGGAATCAAGGTAAACCGTGTCGAGCTTAAAAACATCATTCCCCCCACCGAAATTCAAAACGCCATGGAAAAGCAGATGAAGGCCGAGCGCGACAAGCGCCAGACCCTGCTTGAGGCCGAGGCTCACAAGGCGGCGGCCATCACCCGCGCAGAAGGCGACAAGGCGGCCATGATCCTTGCGGCAGAGGGCGAACGCGACGCCCGAATTGCAAGAGCCGAGGGTGAGGCAAAGGCCATTAAGCTTGCCAAAGAGGCCGAGGCCGAGGGCCTTCGTATGCTTAAGGACTCCTGCCCCGACGCCGCCGTGCTGGAGCTTAAAAAATATGAATCGCTTATAAAGCTTTCCGACGGAAAGGCCGCAAAAATCATCATTCCCACCGACGCGGTAAACGCCGTCAAGGCAAACGTCCTCTTTTCCGAGACGACGGGACTCGGAGACGCCACCTCTCCCGCTCCCGAGCTTCCCAAAAAGCCCAAGGCAGACGAGTGCTGCGAACGCCTCGAAAGCAAGGGAAAATTCTGATTAAAACATGAAAAAGCCCGAAAAGCAACAATTTGCTTTTCGGGCTTTTGTTATTCAAAGTATTTATACATTTGTCCCGCAAGATAGAGCGAACCGAAAATTATCAGCGGACGTCCCGCAGCCGCCTCGATTGCCCTCCGCAAAAGTCCTTCGTCGGTCTTTTCGGCACAGACCTTTTTCACCTTGCCCTCAAGGCTCTTTGCAAGCTCCTCTGCGGGGAGGGCGCGGGGGCTTTCGGGAGTCACCGTCATTATTTCGTCAAAAAGCGGCGTGAGATGAGAAAGCGCCTTTTCATATTCCTTGTCTTTAAGCATTCCGCAAATTCCGAACAAATGTCCGCTCGGCAGATATTTTTTCAGCGACTCGGCAAGCGCTTTTGCGCCGCCGTCGTTATGAGCCCCGTCAAGAATTATAAGCGGGCTTTTTGACATTATTTCAAACCGAGCCGGGTGACGGACATTTTTAAGTCCCTCGATTATATCGTCCTCGGTAAGACTGCCGACGGCAAGCTTCGCCGCACGAACGGCAAGACAGGTGTTTTCCACCTGAAATTCTCCCGCAAGGGGCTGATGTATGTTCATTCCCTCAAAGATAAAATCACTGCCCGAAAGACCGTCGAAAAGGATTTCGGCCTTTGTCGGGTCAACCGCATAAAGGGGCGCGTCTTTTTCCTCTGCCGTCCTTTTTATGACCTCCGCTGCCGCCGTCGGCTGCAGAGCCGTGGTGACAAGCGGGCAGTTTTTCTTTATTATACCGCATTTTTCGGCGGCAATTTTGTCAATCGTATCCCCGAGAACGGCCGTATGGTCGGTTGAAATTGAGGTTATAACCGTGCAAAGTGGCTTTTCCAAAACATTGGTCGAATCAAGACGTCCGCCAAGCCCCGTTTCCAGAACAACAATGTCGCAGCCCTTTTCGGCAAACCACAAAACGGCCGCCGCCGTCACAAATTCAAATTCGGTTGGAAACAGCTCGGCGGGAAGGCTCTCGGCCGCCTCTCTCACCCTACTTGCCGCGGCGGCATAATCCACCTTGGAAATAAACTTCGAATTTATCTGCATACGCTCCCTGAAATCGGTGATAAAGGGAGATATGAACAGGCCGGTTTTAAGCCCCTTCTTTTCAAATATTGCCGAAAGGCAGGCGCATACCGAGCCCTTTCCGTTGGTCCCGGCCACATGAACGGCCGACAGCTTTTTTTGAGGATTTGAAAGTGCCTCAAGCAGCGCCGTTATTCTCGAAAGCCCGGGACGGCTGCCGAATCGCAGCAGCGAATGAGTGTATTCAACAGCGGTATTGTAATCCATTATTTGTCCTCCGCCGAAAAAATTTCCCGTTTGGATTTTATGAGCTGCTCGACAAAAAGCTTGTCAAGCTCGCTTAATTTATAGTCCTCCCGCCGAATAAGCAGATCCTTATAAATCCGCCTGTTATCGACGCATTCGACGGTCACAAGCCCGTATCTGTCAAGAAGCCGCCGCCTCTCCAGAAAAGCGGGCGATAAGATCACCGGACATGGTTTCACTGAACACCCC
>URYV01000185.1 GCA_900552285.1 uncultured Oscillospiraceae bacterium | reverse complement strand
ATCTCTGTTGCACTTTCCCTAAGGTCACCCTCGGCGGCCGTTAGCCGTTATCCTGTCCTGCGGGGCTCGGACTTTCCTCATATGCCAAAGCATACGCGACTGCTCAGTCCGCTCGGTCTCTTTATGATAGCCTTTTAAAAGTCATTTGTCAAGGGTATTTTAACGGACAGCCCGTCATATAAATTATTCGGGAGTGATTTTTGTGGAACAAAACGAAAAATACAATTTTAACGAGGCGCTGCCCGAAATCGAAATGCCCCTGTCCCCCGAAAAGCCAAAGGAAAAGGACTCAAAGGTCAGGCTGCTGCTTGTGCAGTCAGCAATTTGCGCCGTATGCCTCGGAATGATTTTCCTTGTCAAAACGGCGGGAAAAGACGCCTTTTCGGCCCTTTGCAACGCGGCGAAAGAGACGGTTTACCGCACCGTTTCCCTTGACGAGGTCAAATCGGCGCTGTCAAGCAAAATATCCGAGAAAGAACAAGTGACAAACGGCGAAAACTATGTTACCCCCGCAGCACCCGAAAGCGAAACAAACACCGAGCAAACGGATTTTTCGGAAAATGCGCCGATTTCGCCCCAAAGCGAGGTTCAGTCACAGACCGGAGAGCAAAGCGCAAAGCCTGCATCTGCCGTCACGCTGAATTTTCTAAAGCAGGAGCAAGAAACGTCGGTCAAGGACATAACCCTGCCGGTGAGCGGGGAAATAACCTCCGATTTCGGCAGCCGAATTCACCCCATATACGGCACAAATCTTCTGCACGGCGGCATTGACATCGGCGTCGAAACGGGAACGCCGGTCAAGGCGGCGCTGCCGGGGACGGTCAAGGAAGTGGGTAGCAACGCTTCGGCGGGAAATTTTGTTTCGCTCATTCATTCCGACAAGGTGGAAACCAAATATGCCCATTTAAGCGAGGTGCTCGTTTCTGAGGGCGACAGCGTTTATCAGGGGCAAACGGTGGCTCTTTCGGGAAACACCGGGGTTTCCACCGGCCCTCATCTGCATTTTGAAATCCGCATCGGCGGCGTGAGAATCAATCCCCTTTGGGTGCTTAATTTTGATTGATTTTACGCTTTTCGGGTGCGGCATTTCCCTTTCGCCGCTTTTTGTCATGCGGCTGACCGCAATTCTGCTTATCGACAAGACGGGTCAGGCGGGCGTCATTCTGCTCTGCTCGCTTTTTCACGAGCTCGGGCACCTGATTTTTATGATAATTCTCGGATTTCCGCCGAAAAGCATTGCACTTTTGCCCCTTTCGGCCGACATAAAAATGCCCGAAAAGCTGCTTCCCCTAAAAGCCGAGCTCGCCATACACATGGGCGGAATTTTGACAAATTTTGCTGTGTCGTCCGTCTTTATTCTCGCTTTTTTTGTGTGGCGAAACGACACATTTCTGCTTTTTTTCGCGGCAAATCTCATTATCGCCCTCTTCAATCTGACACCGATTTCGGGTCTTGACGGAGGAAATTTTCTTTTTGCCCTTTTGTGCGCTTTTGCGCCGACAGCGGCCGACGGCGTTTGCAGAGCAATCTCGTTTTTTTTCGGCCTCGGGCTCTTTTTTTCGGCTGTTTTCCTAACCCTGCGCTTTAAAAACCCCGCCCTGCTGCTTTTTTGCATATACATCGGCTTTATGAGCGTGGGATTTAATTTGAAAAAATAAAAAGAGGCGGAAACCGCGAAATTTCCGTCTCTTTTTTGTTGTAAGGTCGATTACTCGGCCACAACGGTATACCAAATGTCGCCGTTGGACTGAGTCTCGGACACGACTTTGTAGCCTTTGGCAACAAAGTTGGTGCCCGCACCCTCGGCAGCATTGTCCGAGGGGTCGAAGTTAACAAAGGTGCCGCCCTTTACGATGATGTCGGCGGTGCCGTTTTTATAATTCTCATCGATGCAATTAAGAAGGTATCTGTAATCGTGGGTGCCGATGTCGGGAGCGCATTCAAAGAATCCGCCGTTGACAACCAAGGTTCCGGCCTGAACATTAAACACCGTGCCGCCGGCATAGTATTTTCCGCCGTTGACCGTGACGGTTATTCCTTCTTTTGCAATGTGAGCAACGTAGGGGCCGCCGGTGTAGGAATATTTGGAATCGGTTTTATCAAGGCACATAATTCCCGCATTTTCGGAGGCGTTAATTGTGGTGTCGGCAGCTATGAAAAGAGCCGCCCAGTTGTTCGAATCCTCCAACTCACCGGGAACGGTATATACGGCGCCCATATCAAGGGTCGTGGGAGCCTTAACGACAAGGCGGTCGGCCGCCTCCGTTTTTGTTTCATCGGCGGTAATGTTGCTGCTGACGGAAAATCTTCCGCCCTCGGCAAAGGCCTTTTGCATGTCGGCGTGTCCCGTAACGGGATAACCTGCATTTGCGTCATAGGTATTGTTGTAGCTGTCATTTTCGACGGTGTCCTGGGTGGCAACAACGGTGATTGTGATACCGGTGACCTCTTTACCCATGTAATCGTTGCCGGCAGTTTCCTGCATTTTTCCCGACATGGTGATGAGCTTGGTGGAGGCTCCCGCACCGAGAT
>URYV01000184.1 GCA_900552285.1 uncultured Oscillospiraceae bacterium | reverse complement strand
TCAGCTTGCAAAATGGTGCGACGCCGACATCATAATCTACGTCGGCTGCGGCGAGCGCGGAAACGAAATGACCCAGGTTCTTGACGAATTCGGCGGACTTATCGACCCGAGAACCGGCAAGGAGCTCCGCGACCGTACCGTTCTCATCGCCAACACCTCCAACATGCCTGTGGCCGCCCGTGAGGCGTCGATATACACGGGCATTACCCTTGCGGAATACTACCGCGACATGGGCTATGATGTGGCCATGATGGCCGACTCCACCTCCCGTTGGGCCGAGGCTCTCCGTGAGATTTCCGGCCGACTTGAGGAAATGCCCGCCGAAGAAGGCTATCCCGCCTATCTTCCCTCTCGTCTTTCGGCTTTCTACGAGCGCACGGGAAATTTCAAAACCCTGTCGGGCAAGGAGGGCTCCATAACCGTTATCGGCGCCGTCTCCCCCCAAGGCTCCGACTTTTCCGAGCCCGTCACCCAGAACACCAAGCGTTTCACCCGCTGCTTTTGGGCGCTTGACAAGAGCCTTGCCTATGCAAGACACTATCCTGCCATCAACTGGATGGAAAGCTATTCGGAATATGACGGCGATCTTGCCAATTGGTATAATTCCAATGTTGACCAGGCCTTTATGAAATGCCGCGGCGAGCTGCTTGCCATTCTCCGCGAGGAAAGCTCGCTTATGGAAATCGTCAAGCTTATCGGCTCCGACGTTCTTCCCGATTATCAGAAGCTGATAATGGAAATTGCCAAGGTCATCCGCGTGGGATTTTTGCAGCAGAACGCCTATCATAAGGACGACACCTATGTTCCCCTGGAAAAACAGTTCCTCATGATGAAAACCATTCTCAACCTTAACGAAAAGGCCAAGACGGTCACCGACGCCGGCATTCCGCTGGCCAGACTCACCGAAACCGGCATTTTCGAAAAGCTGCTCAAAATGAAGAGCGACATCGGCAACGACGACACCGCTGCTTTTGACCGCCTTAACGAAGAAATCGACGAAGCTGTGGCCGTTGCAGGCCGCTCCAAACACTGAACATAAGGGAGGTCGATTTTTTGATTACCGAACACATCGGACTTAAAGAAATAAGCGGTTCCCTCATCGCCCTTGAAGGGGTGGAGGGAGTTGCAAACGAAGAAGTCGTAAGAATATATACCGCCTCGGGAGAGGAGCGCGTCGGACGTGTTGTCGAGCTTGCCGGCGACAAGGCCGTGGTGCAGGTTTTTGAAGGCACATCGGGAATTTCGCTTAAGGATACCCGTCTCATCTTCACCGCCCGCCCCATGGAAATGACCCTTGCTCCCGAAATGCTCGGCCGTGTTTTCAGCGGCGCGGGAAAACCGAGAGACGGTCTCGGCGAGATATATTCCTCAGCAAGAAGGGACGTTAACGGCTCGCCCATAAACCCCGTTTCGAGAGAATATCCCAGAAACTTCATCCAAACGGGAATTTCCTCAATCGACGCCATGTCCACCCTCATCCGCGGGCAAAAGCTGCCCATTTTCTCAGGTGCAGGTATGAAACACAACGAGCTTGCGGCTCAAATAGTTCGTCAGGCCAAGCTTTCTTCAAAATCCGGCAAGGATGAGGAATTCGCCGTTGTTTTCGCCGCCATGGGCGTTAAAAACGACGTGGCCGAATATTTCCGACGCTCTTTTGAGTCCTCCGGCGTTTTAAAGCGGGTCGTCATGTTTTTAAACCTTTCAAACGACCCCATTATCGAGCGTATTCTCACTCCCAAGCTTGCGCTGACCGCCGCCGAATACCTGGCCTTTGACCTCGGAATGCACATTCTCGTCGTCATGACCGATATGACGGCCTATGCCGAGGCTCTCCGTGAGTTCAGCTCCTCAAAGGGCGAAATCCCCAGCCGCCGCGGATTCCCGGGCTACCTTTATTCCGACCTTGCCTCGCTTTACGAGCGCGCCGGAATGATAAAGGGCAAAAAAGGCTCTGTGACCCAGCTGCCCATTCTCACCATGCCAAACGACGACATCACCCACCCCGTTCCAGACCTTACCGGATATATCACCGAGGGACAGATAGTGCTTGACCGCACCCTTGACGCCACAGGAGTTTATCCTCCCGTGGGAGTTCTTCCCTCCCTTTCCCGTCTTATGAAGGACGGTATCGGCGCCGACATGACCCGTGCCGACCACGCCGCCGTTTCCAACCAGCTTTTCGCCGCCTGTGCCAAGGTTCAGGACGCAAGATCCCTCGCCTCGGTTATCGGTGAAGACGAGCTTTCCGACGTGGATAAGATATATATGGAATTCGGAAAACGCTTTGAAAAGGAATTCCTCACTCAGGGAGAAAACGAAAACCGCTCGATTGACGAGACACTGAACCTCGGCTGGAAGCTGCTTTCCATTCTTCCCCGTTCCGAGCTTGACCGTATTGACGAAAAGACTCTCAACGAGCACTACGGTAAGCACTGAATTCTTTGAATTTTTAAAAAGGAGGCTCATATATGGCAACCGCAGTAAGCCCCACAAAGGCAAACCTCATGGCGGCTAAAAAGTCCCTTGCCCTTG
>URYV01000183.1 GCA_900552285.1 uncultured Oscillospiraceae bacterium | reverse complement strand
CCAACCTTTGGAGACGGTGGATGATCGACTGCAATATGTATAAAAAGGACGGCAAGACCAATCTTGAGCCTTTTGTTGCGGGGCTTCCGAAAGAGGTCATGTACCAAACTGAGGACAGCATGATCGAAAATATCGAGCTTTATGAAAAGCTCGGCGTCGACATAGATTATTGGTGGATCGACGCGGGCTGGTATGTGGACGGCAACACAAGAAACTGGACTTATGTGGGCAACTGGACGGTGGACACCGAGCGGTTCCCCACCAAGCTTTCGGCCGTCGGCGAGGCCTGCGAAAAAGCGGGTATGCGGGGACGAATAATTCTTTGGTTCGAGCCGGAGCGCAACGCCTTTCGCATGAACGAAAACGACTTTGAAACCTACGGTGTCAGCAAGGAGTAGCTTGCCGGATATAACAAAGAGAAAAACACCGCTCCCGGCCCCACAAACAGCCACATATTCGACCTCGGAAACAAGCAGGCTCTTACCGACAAATACATCATGCGCACCGCCTATCGCCAGTCCATAGCCTGTCAGGTTCATCTCGAAACCTTTGACAGCCAAACCGTCGAGCTGCTTAAAGACTGCATTGACGAGTGGAAGGGCATAAACGGATATTTCTACGGCGACATCTACGAGCTGACCAAAAACACCGTTTCGCAAAACGAATGGAATTCATACAGCTATATAAACGACGAAAAAGAAGGCTTTGCCTTTGTGTTCAACCGCGGCGGGGAGTATGCCGAAAAGAGTCAAAATATCCGTCTCAAGGGGCTTGACCCCAACGGAATTTATAAAATTTCCTTTGCCGACAGCGAGGACAAAATAACCGCCGTCGGCGCCGAGCTTATGAGCGTCGGCATTACAATGACGCTGGACGAAAACGAGCACGGCCAAAGCGTCGGAGATTCCGATATTATTTATATAAAACGCGTCTCGGCCGCCGTAATTTACGGCGACGGCGAAATTTCGGTGACCGACGCGCTGCTTACCCTTCAGGGCTCGGTGGCAAAGATAAATCTCACCGCCGAGCAGTCGGCGGCGGCAGACGTTGACGGCGACGGAAAAGTCAGCGTTACCGACGCGCTTCTCATTCTTCAAAAATCGGTGGGGAAAATTCAAAGCTTTCCCGTCGAAAAATAAAATCAGGAGGATTTAAGTATGAAAAAAGGTATGTCTCGAAAGCTTCTTTCGCTGGCGCTTTCGGCCGTTATGACCGCGGGAATGTTTTCTGTTGCCGCGTCGGCCGACAATCAAGGCGCCGCCGCGAAGGAAACTTCGGAAATTCAAATTGCCTTTCCGCTTTCAAAATCCGACAAAACGGTGGTGGGAAACAAGGGCATAGAAATAACGGGAACGGCCAAAGCCGCAGCGACGCTCACCGTCACGGCAGAGGGCAAAAAGGTCGGTACGGCAACGGCCGCAGCCGACGGCGGCTTTACCGCGAAAATCCCGTCCTATGCTCTTTCCTCGGGGCTTAACGATATTGTTTTGACCGACGGAAAAGACGCGTCGGCAACGGTTGAAATCGTCAAGCAAAACTATTATGACCTTGCGGCGGAAAATTTCACCCTTTCGAACGCCGGACAAAGCTTTAAACAAACGGGCGTGTCAAAATATTGCCCCGACCTTTCGGTGGGAGGACAGACCGTAAAGACCAAAAACGGTTTTTCGGTAGTTCCCGCCAACGGTCAGGACGCCGCACCCGCCGACGCGGTCTTTGATTTGACGAAATTCGAGGGTGCGGAATATTTCCATGCGGTTGTCGGCATCGACGACTTTGCAAACATTGCGGGCTCGGTGCTGGGCTCGGTCAAATACTCGGTGCTTGCCGACGGCAAAGAAATTGCCGAAACCCGCACCGTCACCATGAATGAAAAGGCGGAAATTTCGGCCGAAATTCCGAAAGGGGCCAAAAAGCTGGCGCTCAGAGTCGAAAATGCCGACGGAAACAACCAGGGCGACTATGCCGACTGGATCGACCCGAGAGTGTTCATAAAGGCCGAGGACTACGGCTTTGATGAGGCAAACCTTTTTGACGGCTCGGCCGCCGCAAATCTTTCGGCAAAGGCCTCGGTGGAAGCGCTTCTCAACGTCAGAAACGGATTTTCCGCCGTCACCTTAATGCCCGAAAAGGCAAGCGAAACCGTTTCTCTCCGTCTTTATAAATACAACTATTCCTACGTCCGTTCGCTGCAAAACGGAATTCTCTGCGAGGTTAAGGCCTCGGCAGACTCGGAGGGAAACTATAAATTCGCCTTCGACAACCTCTACACGCCGGGAGAATATCTCTTTGTTTTCGACGGCGTGACCGGCATAAAGGCAAGCGGCAGCAAGAAGGCATATGTCTTTGCCGACTCCTCCCCCGCAAAGGGGCTGCTCAACATGAGCCTCACCCTTTCGGGTAAAAACGCGAACCTTCTTGCTCTGCCTACTGCAGCGCCCGACTCGACGGTCAGAAAGACCGAGGCCACCGACGCCGAAAAGACAAGAGCAAGAGAAACCTATGATAACTATCTGAAAAATCTTGCAAATTTCCCCTCCAAAATGACCATTGACGGCAAGGAGTATGTCGGTTTTTCCGACAAAGATTTTCTTATGATGTCTCAAAAGACCGAGGCAAACGAGACAACCAAGAGCGAGAACACCGACACCGAAATTCTTCACTCAAAAAGCGGTATAAAATTCACCCTTAAGACGGTTTTCTATCCCGATTATGCCGCCTTTGACTGGGTCATTTATT
>URYV01000182.1 GCA_900552285.1 uncultured Oscillospiraceae bacterium | reverse complement strand
TACACGAGCGCGCTTTCGTGATGGTTCCGCTGCTCGATCTGTTCCCGTCCGGCAGGTCGGGAAAAACAGCTTTTCCGAGGCGGCGGAAGAAAATTTCATTTCTCAGTCGGCCGTTTCCCAGCAGATTCAGGCGCTGGAGCGGGAATTGGGCTTTAAGCTTTTGGAACGTAAAAACCGCGGATTTACTCTGACGCCGGCGGGAGAATATTTCTATCAAAAAAGTCTGATTTTGACTGCGGATTACGAGAAAATGTGCAGCGCGGCCGCAAAAATTGCCAAGGGCGATCAGGCCACCCTTAAAATCGGGTATCTGCGCAGCTATTCGGGAAATGAATTTCACCGTGCGCTGGCGCTGTTTTCGGAGAAATATCCCGATGTTGCCGTTTCGGTGGAATACGGAAATCACGAGGAGCTGTATGCCATGCTCCGCTCGGAACAGGCCGACATCATTCTTAATGATCAACGGAGAGCTTTTCGGAAGAATATGTCAATCTCCTTTTGACCGTCTGCCGCAGCTTCATCGAGGTTTCCGCTCACAGTCCGCTTGCCCGGGCAAAATGTGTTTCGCCGTCCGAGCTTAAGGATATTCCCTGCATTTTGGTGGCCTGTGAGGCTCAGCGGAAAACGGAGAGGGAATATTATCACGATGTGGTGGGATTTCCCGGCGAGTTTCTGTATGCCGAAAATTTGGAGGAAGCACGTCTCATGGTCATCGGGCATAAGGGCTTTCTTCCCGTGGAGGGGGCCGACGTACCGACTGCGGAACCTTCTGTTGTGCGCATTCCGCTGATGAGAGGAAACGAGCCGATACGCAAAAATTACTGCGCCTTTTGGAAAAAGGACAACTCGGGCTACTATGTGGAAGAAATTGCCCGGCTGCTCAAAGCGCAGTTTGAAAAATAAAAAACGGAGTCCGATTTTCGGGAAAGAGGGCGTGATTTGATGGAAATACGCAAAGCGACAAAAAATGACATAGATTGTATAACAAAAATATATGACGGCATACATGACGGGGAAGAAAAGGGGAAAACCGTAATCGGGTGGATTCGCGGCGTATACCCCACCGTAAAAACCGCTCAAGAGGCGCTGGCACGAAGGGATTTGTTTGTTATGGAGGATGAAGGCGAAATTGTTGCGTCGGCGGTTATCAATCAAATTCAGGTGGACGCATATAAGCAGGCGCCTTGGAAACATGCCGCAAAGGACAATGAAGTCATGGTGCTGCATTGCCTGACGGTGGACCCGTGCCGAAACGGTAAGGGCTATGGCAAGGCGTTTGTGGCATTTTATGAAGAATATGCAAGGAGGCATAATTGTTTTGCGCTTCGTATGGATACAAATGCGCGAAACACAAGAGCAAGAGAAATGTACCGAAAGCTGGGGTACGAAGAAATCGGTATTGTAACGTGCGTATTTAACGGTATACCGAACGTGCGGCTTGTATGCCTTGAAAAAAGCCTGAAACGAGTATCGCTTTGATTTAAAACCTTATATCGGTGCTGAAAGGGAGACGTTTTTGCGTCTCCTTTTTTCGTATCAGTTTTTCTTATTTGAAAGTCTGCAAAGTAAAATTGATTGCCCTGCCGTTAGTTGTTAAAATATAAATGACCGATAAACAAGTACGGTTTATAAAAATACCCGCCTGAGTTTCGGTCGGCGCAAGGGAGAAAACTCCTTCGGTCGGCGCAAGGGACGTGGGAGTGATTTTCGGCATCGGTATTTGGCATATCGGCATCGTTTTTCAACAGGCTAAAGCCGCGAAAGGAGATTTAACATGGCAACCTTAATTGCTTTTTACTCCCGTGCGGGAGAAAATTATTTTGGCGGAGTTTATCGCCGAGTTTCGGTCGGAAACACCGAAAAAGCCGCCGAAATACTCGCCGAAATGACCGAAGGCGAGCTTTACAAAATAGAACAGGCGCAGCCCTATTCCGACGATTATGACACCTGCACCGCCGAGGCAAAAGCCGATTTGCGGAAAAATGCCCGCCCGGAGGTGCCGACCTTGCCCGACAATTTGGACGGATACGATGAAATATACCTCGGCTATCCGAACTATTGGGGCACAATGCCGATGGCGGTCTATACATTTCTTGAACACTATGACTTTAGCGGAAAGACCGTTCACCCTTTTTGTACCCATGAGGGCAGCGGACTTTCCAACACCGAGAGCGACATACGAAAGGCGGCTCCCGGTGCTGTCGTTACCAAGGGTCTTGCCATTCGCGGCAGCGATGTCAACGGTGCAAGGGAAGCAATCTCGAAATGGGTACAGGAGGCAGGAAAATGAAAAAACTTTTGATTGTTTATTATACATGGTCAGCCCGCATTGCAAGGAAACTGCAAAGCGTTGCGGGCGGCGAGCTTTTGCAAATCGACACCGCCGTACCGTATGCAGGAAGTTACGATGATGTGGTAAACCGCGGACAGGACGAGGTGCGGCGCGGTTATGAACCGATGCTGAAACCGATTGACGTGAACATGGCAAGCTACGATGTGATAGCCGTCGGAACTCCCACATGGTGGTATACCATGGTGCCCGCCGTTTTGACCTTTTTGCACGGTCACGACTTTACCGGAAAAACCGTCGTTCCCTTTATGACCAACGGAGGTTGGCCCGGCCATGTTATCAAGGATATGAAAAACGCCTGCCGAGGCGCGGATTTTGCCTGCGATATGCAGGTTCGGTTTGATTCAAGCGGTGGCGACCGTTTGGAAACCTCGGAAAAAGAAAAATGACCGAAAGCGGAGAATAAACCCTGCTTTCGGTCAAAATTTTGGTCGGAGTGAAGGGACTCGAACCCCCGGCATCCTGC
>URYV01000181.1 GCA_900552285.1 uncultured Oscillospiraceae bacterium | reverse complement strand
CTGCGCGGGTCCGCACCTTTTTGCGACGGGTGCGGTAAAGGCGTTCAAGCTTACACAGTGCACCGGCGCATATTGGGAGGGCAAGAGCGAGAACAAGATGCTCCAGCGCGTTTACGGCGTTGCGTTCCCCAACAAGGAGATGCTGAACGCACACCTCGAGGCGGTCGAGGAGGCGAAGAAGCGCGACCATAACAAGCTCGGTCGTGAGCTTGAGCTTTTCACCACGGTCGACTGCATCGGTCAGGGACTTCCGATAATCCTTCCGAAGGGCGCGCGCATAATCCAGAGACTTCAGAGATGGGTCGAGGACACCGAGGAGAAGGCGGGATACCTTCTCACCAAAACTCCGCTCATGGCTAAGCGCGAGCTTTACAAGATATCCGGCCATTGGGATCACTACCTTGACGGAATGTTCGTTATGGGCGACCCGAATGACGAAACCAAGGAGTGCTTCGCGCTCCGTCCGATGACCTGCCCGTTCCAGTATCAGGTCTATCTGAACCGCAAGCGCTCGTACCGCGAGCTTCCGATGCGCCTCGGCGAGACCTCGACGCTTTTCCGCAACGAGGATTCCGGCGAAATGCACGGACTTATCCGCGTGCGTCAGTTCACCATAAGCGAAGGCCACCTCATGTGCACCCCCGAACAGCTTGAACAAGAGTTCAAGAGCTGCCTCGAGCTTGCCATTTATATGCTGAAGAGCGTCGGCCTTTATGAGGACGTTTCCTACCGCTTCTCTCAGTGGGACCCGAAGGACAGAGAAAAATATATCGGAACCCCCGAACAATGGGATGAGGCTCAGGGTACCATGGAGAAAATCCTCAACCACCTTGAAATTCCTTATAAAATCGGTATAGGCGAGGCTGCGTTCTACGGTCCCAAGCTCGACATTCAGATAAAGAATGTCTACGGTAAGGAGGACACCCTCATCACCATTCAGATCGACCAGATGCTTTCGGAAAAATTCGGAATGGAATATGTCGACCGTGACGGAACCAAGAAAAATCCCTATATAATCCACAGAACCTCCATAGGCTGCTACGAGCGCACTCTTGCCCTTATCCTTGAAAAATATGCGGGCGCGCTGCCCATGTGGCTCTCTCCCGAGCAGGTCAGAGTGCTGCCCATCAGCGAAAAATTCCTTGATCGTGCCGATGAAATCACCGCCGCTCTTAAGGCTGCCGGCGTTCGCACGACCTGCGACGCGAGAAGCGAGAAAATCGGTTATAAGATTCGCTCGGCCCAGCTTGAAAAGGTTAACTATATGCTCATAGTCGGCGAAAAAGAGGTCGAAAGCGGCACCGTTTCGGTTCGCTCCCGCGACGAGGGCGATCTCGGCTCCATGGAGCTTGACGCCTTTATCGCCAAGGCCGACGAAGAAATAAAAACCCGCAAGATAAACAAAAAATAATGGCACTTTTTAAGCCCTATATGATGCTTAATAGGCTGACCGATCTGACCCCCGAAATGCTTGAAAAAGCGGGGGTCAAAGGTCTGCTTCTTGATGTGGACAACACGCTGTCCCGCCATTTTGATAAGGTCCCCTTTGACGGTGTGACCGAGTTTGTAAAAGAAATGCGCCAAAAGGGCATAAAGCTGATTGTTCTTTCAAATTCGCCTAAAAGCCGGGTGGAGCCCTTTGCAAAAAAGCTTTCTCTCGATTTCGAATGCGACGCGAAAAAGCCGCTGTGCGGCGGGGCAAAGCGTGCGGCCGCCCGTATGGGACTTCGGAAAAATCAGGTCATGCTTTGCGGCGATCAGCTTTTCACCGATATGCTGTGCGGAAATCTTTGGGGAATAAAGACCCTGCTTGTCACGCCGGCTCATGCCGAGGATAAGCTCGGATTTAAAATAAAAAGGTTTTTTGAAAAGCCTTTTTTGGCGCGATATGAAAAACACAAGGGAGATGATATTTTATGAGCTTTGACAGAGCGCTTTTCGGCCCTGCCGGAAATTCCATAAGCTTTGCCGAAATGGGATACAGAAACAGTCTTGACACCCCGAAATACCTTGAAAAAATGGGACTTGACTGGTTTGAATATCAATGCGGCCGAGGCGTCAATATCGGCGCCGAGACCTGCAGAAAATTCGGCGAGGTCATGAAAGCCGCAAACAAGGGCGTGTCTCTTCACGCTCCCTACTATATCTCCCTCTCCTCCAAGGAGGAGGTCAAACGGGACAATTCGGTGAATTATATTTTAAGGAGCGCCGAGGCGGTAAACGCCATGGGCGGCGACCGAATCGTGGTTCATCCCGGCGGGCTCGGCGGCCTTTCGAGAGAAGGCGCAACGGCTCTTGCCTGTGAAACTCTCAAAAAGGCTCAGGCGGCTCTCGACGAAAACGGTCTTTCGAATGTTCACATTTGCCCCGAAACCATGGGAAAAATAAATCAGCTCGGCAATCTTGACGAGGTGCTTTTCATGTGCGGGGTGGACGAGCGGTTCATTCCCTGCATAGATTTCGGCCACCTCAATGCTCGAACCCACGGCGGCCTTTCGTCCTATGAGGATTTTGAGGCCGTGCTTGATAAAATCGAGGACAAGCTTGGTGTCGACCGCCTTAAATGCTATCATTCTCATTTTTCCAAAATTCAGTATACCGACGGCGGCGAAAAATGCCATCTGACCTTTGAGGATGAACAATACGGTCCGAAATTCGATTTTTTGGCCGAGCTTATATACAAAAAGGGTTTGACTCCCGTGACGGTATGTGAATCGGCAGGAACCCAGGCCGAGGACGCCGCAGTTATGAAAAAAATGTATTTGGAGCAGAAATAATGTCAAGATGTGAAGCTCTTTCAAGGCTGATTCCGAAAAACGCCGACTGCGTTTTGAT
>URYV01000180.1 GCA_900552285.1 uncultured Oscillospiraceae bacterium | reverse complement strand
ATATTTAGAAATTTCAAACAACATAATATATAAGAAAATGTAAAAACAAAGAAGGGCTCAGGTGTAAATATGCAACAAATAAATGATTTTTTTAGTAATATAAGTGCAATTAAATTTGCAGTAAGCTGTGCGGGATATGTTCCCGCGCCCCTTGAGACAAAAGGCGGAAAAGCAATGCTCATAGGCGACTGTAAGAGCGTGGGAAATCTTCGCTCGGTTGTGTGGTCGGCTTATGAAGCGGCCATGAAAATATAGAAAGGCGGATTAAAATGGAATATAAAATGAATCTGACCGACGAACAAAAGCAGGTGCTTTCGGGCGAAAAGGGGCAAACCATGGCAAAGGTCATGGAAACCCTTGTGAGATACGGTGAGCTTTTCGGAGCCGACCGTATGGTCAAGGTTACGAGCAAATACAATCATCTTGTTACCTCTTTCGGCCTTAAGGCTCTTGCACCTGTTTATTCGCTTATGGATCAGCTGATCGAGGCGGGAGCGGTTTCAAGTCAAAAGTTTTCGGTTGACCCAAAGCCTCTTGATAAAAACGTTCCCTCAAACTTTATCCAAAATCTCGTTTTCAACAAATTCATGTATACAAAGCAGGATTTTTATGAAGGACAGCTTAAAAAGCTCGGTCTTTTGAACGACGACGCCTTTACCTGCACCTGTTATATGGACGAGGTGGGCAACACTCCAAAAATGGGTGACATTCTCTCCTGGTCGGAATCCTCGGCTGTTGTTTACGCAAATTCGGTGCTCGGTGCAAGATGCAACCGCAACTCGGGTATTATCGACCTTATGGGCTCGGTTGTGGGATATGTTCCCGATTTCGGTCTGCTTAAGGACGAGGGGCGCAAGGCCGATTGGATCGTGGAAATCAAAACGTCGAAAAAGCCCGAGGCTCAGCTTCTCGGTTCGGCAATCGGCATGAAGGTCATGGAGGACGTACCATATATCAAAGGTCTTGACAAATGGCTCAAATCCCTTGACGAGGACGCCAAAACATATCTTAAGGATTTCGGTGCGGCAACCGCGTCAAACGGCGCCGTCGGGCTTTATCATGTGGAAAATATTACGCCGGAGGCAGTTGAACAGGGCGAAAAGCTCATTAAACCCGACGCAAAGGTTTATGTTATTGATGACGCCGAGCTTAAAAGAGTGTATGACAGCTATCCGGTTATTTGGAAAAACAAAGACGCCAAGCCCAAGCTCTGCTTTATGGGATGTCCTCACATGAGCCTTAACCAGCTTGTTACATGGACGAAGAGGGTGGAGGAAGGACTTAAAAAGTACGGCAATAAAAAGGTTGTCGTGCCCACCGTCTTTACCGCCGCTCCGGGAGTGCTTAAGGAATTTGAAAAGACCGAATATGCGGCTCGTCTTAAAGCCACGGGTGTTATAACCAGCTATATTTGCCCGCTTATGTATATGAACAATCCTCTGAGCACCAAGATACCCGTTATAACCTCAAGCAACAAGCTGCGCACATACACCAGCGCAAGATATTACACCGACGACGAAATTGTCGTTCAGATCACAAAGGGAGGAAACTGATATGAAAACTTTTAAGGGCAGAGTTGTTGCGCCCGGAAATGTTACTGCTCCGGCTCTCGTTTCCCACGGCGGACTCAATACGCTTGCATCCTTTCAAAAGGCGCTCCAGTTCGGAGATAAAAACGCCACCTGCGGAGATCAGAACAATCCCGATTTATACGGAAAGCAAATGGTCGGAAAGGCTCTTTGTCTGCCCATGACCATCGGCTCGACCACAGGCGGCCTTGTGCTTTATTGTGCCTGCTCGATGGGCCGTCAGCCGGCTTGTATGTTGTTTTCCGAGCCGATAGATTCCCTTGCTGCGGCGGGTGCCGTGCTGTCCGATGTATGGCTTGAAGGGTCTCCTCTTCCGGTTGTTGACAGCCTCGGCAGCGAATTTCTCGATTATGTCAAGGACGGAATGGAAATCACCCTTAAGCAGGATGGTATCGTCGAGGTAAAATAATTTTATAAAAAACAAGAGAGCGGTTTTGGTTACAAGCCGTTCTCTTTTTTGCATAGAAATACTTGATTTTAAGATAAAAATATGTTAAAATAACATAAAGGGAGTGAGCGAATGAACAATCCGACAATCGACGGAGGAAAAGAATTCGATTGGGGAAAGGCGAGCAGAGATTATGCCCGCTACCGAGATATTTATCCGACGGAATTTTATGACAGAATTCTTTCAAAGGGTCTTTGCGTAAAAGGACAAAAAATTCTTGACATCGGAACGGGAACAGGCGTTATACCTCGCCACATGGCAAAATACGGAGGTGAATTTGTCGGTGTCGATATTTCGGAAAATCAGATTAAATATGCCGAAAAGCTGTCTCGCGACGCAGGGCTTGACATCCGATATATCGTTTGTCCCGCCGAAAGGCTTGAACTTCCCGAGCAAAGTTTTGATGTTGTAACGGCTTGTCAGTGCCTCTATTATTTTGACCATGAAATTCTTTTTCCTAAAATTCATTCGTTGTTAAAACAAAAGGGAAGATTTTTGATTCTTTTTATGGAATGGCTTTACTTTGAAAGCGACATTGTAAGAACATCAATCGACCTCATCAAAAAGTACAATCCTTCGTGGGCGGGCTCGGAGCATACCGATGTCGTTTACCCGGTTTCGTCGGCTGCCGAAGGGCTTTTTTCGGTCGTTTCCAATGAGACATACAGGGTCGATTTGACCTTTACAAGAGAGTCGTGGAACGGGCGTATGAAGTGCTGCAGGGGAGTGGGGGCGGAAATGCCGCCCGAAAAGGTTGAACTTTGGGAGAAGAAACACAAAAAATATCTCGACACCCTTCCCGAAAAGTTTGTTATCCCG
>URYV01000179.1 GCA_900552285.1 uncultured Oscillospiraceae bacterium | reverse complement strand
GCCATACCCATTGAAAAGTAACGCGTACTTGCGTCAATTGCCTTCGGAAAGCACGTCTATCCCGCCCAGGTTCACACCGAGGGAATTTCAAAAATCAGCCTTATGGACGTGGCCTATGCCTCGAATTACAATTCGGTCATAAAGCTCATCGGCAAGGTTGCCATGAAGGAAAACGGAAAAATATACTGCATTGTTTCCCCTATGCTCGTCAGCAGGGAAAGCCAGCTTTCCTCGGTTGACGATGTGTTCAACGCCATAATGGTCCGCGGCAACGCTACCGGCGACGTCATGTTCTACGGCAAGGGCGCCGGCAAGCTGCCCACGGCAAGCGCCGTCATGGCCGACATAATCGACTGCTTCAAGCACATAAAGGCAAGGAAATATGTTTTCTGGGAGGACGGAGATCCCGATTATGTGGAGGACTATGACCTCGAGAAGGTTTCGCTCTATATAAGAGGAAAGGCCGCCGACCCCGAAAACGCCAAAAGCGACATCGAAAAGGCCTTCGGAAAGGTCAAATTCCTTTCGGCCGACAACGCCCCCTCCCACGATGTGGCATTTGTGACCGAAAAGGACACCGAGCGCACGCTCAAAGAGAAGCTTAAGAGCCTGAGCTCCGAGCTTGAACCCTTAAACGTACTGCGTATTTGCGAATAACGCCGATTGGAGACTGAAGAAATGCTTATTGTTCAGAAATTCGGAGGCAGCTCGGTTGCAAACGCCGACCGAGTGAGAAACGTGGCCTCCATCGTCGCCGACACATATAAGGCGGGAAACGACGTCGTTGTTGTCGTTTCGGCCCAGGGCGACACCACCGACGACCTTCTTGAAAAGGCAAACGAAATAAACCCCCATGCCTCCAAAAGAGAGCTCGACATGCTTGTGACCGCCGGAGAGCAGATCTCGGCTTCCCTTCTTGCCATGGCTCTTGAGGGAATGGGTATGCCCGTCGTTTCGCTGCTCGGATGGCAGATGGGCATGAAAACCAACTCAAACTACGGTAACGCCCGCATTAAAAAAATCGAGTCGGAACGACTTGAGGCCGAGCTCAACCGCAAAAACATCGTGGTTGTTGCGGGTTTTCAGGGCATAAATAAATATGACGACATAACCACCCTCGGAAGAGGCGGCTCCGACACGACTGCCGTTGCCATCGCCGCGGCGCTCAAGGCCGACGCCTGCCATATTTATACCGATGTGGACGGCGTTTATACCGCCGACCCGAGAATTGTCAAAAACGCCAAAAAGCTCGACGAAATAACCTATGACGAAATGCTCGAGCTTGCCACCCTCGGCGCCCAGGTGCTTCACAACCGTTCGGTGGAAATGGCAAAGAAATATAATGTTAACTTAGAGGTGCGCTCGAGTCTCGAAAGAGTTGAGGGCACGGTGGTCAAGGAGGCAATAAAAATGGAAAAGATGCTTATCAGAGGCGTTGCAAAGGATAATAACGTAACCCGCGTTTCGATTGTCGGAGTTCCCGACACCCCCGGTATCGCATATAAAATTTTCTCGCTGCTTTCGGCAAAGAAAATAAATGTTGACATCATTCTTCAGTCGGTTGGCAGAGACGGAACCAAGGATATTGTCTTTACCGTCGCCGGAGATCAGATGGAGGAGACCAAGGCGGCGCTTGAGGCTTCCGACATTCTTCACGACGCCAAGGTCACCCTTGACAACGACGTGACCAAGCTTTCCATTGTGGGAGCCGGCATGGAGACCCACCCCGGCGTTGCCACCAAGATGTTTGAGGCTCTTTTCGAGCATGACATAAACATTCAGATGATTGCCACAAGCGAAATCAAAATCTCGGTGCTCATCGACAAAAAGGACGCCGACCGCGCCGTCAAGGCGGTTCACGACGCATTTTTCGCATAAGCGAGGGATAAAAATGAATCCTAAAATCAAGGAAACCAAGGCCGAAAATCTTTTTAAAGCCATACTCACACTTGAAACGGTGGAGGAATGTTATTCCTTTTTTGAGGATGTCTGCACCATTCCCGAAATCAAGGCCATGGCCCAAAGATATAATGTGGCCGAAATGCTGAGCGGCGGCAGCGTCTACAGCGAGATCGTCAAGGAAACCGGCGCCTCCACCGCCACCATAAGCCGGGTCAACCGTTCTCTCGAATACGGAAGCGACGGCTATGAAATGGTCTTTAAAAGGCTTGCGGAAAAATGAGCGGATACGGCGATTTTTCAAAGGTTTATGACATTTTAAACGCCGACGCCGATTATGAAAAGCGGGGGCAATATCTTCTTTCGCTTTTCACACGGCACGGGAAGGCTCCGAAAACCTGCCTCGACCTTGCCTGCGGAACCGGAATTATGACCGAGATTTTCGCAAAAAACGGCATCGACATGATAGGAGTCGATATATCTCCCGAAATGCTTTCGGTGGCAAGAGAGCGGCTGTGCGAAAAGTTTCCCGAAACGCTGCTGCTTTGCCAGGACATGACCGAGCTTGACCTTTACGGGACGGTGGAGGGAGGCATTTGCACCCTCGACGGGCTCAATCACCTCGATTCGATCGACGAGGTGTCGGCGGTTTTCGACAGGCTTAAATTTTTCATCGAGCCGGGCGGTCTGTTTATTTTCGACGTAAACACGCCCTATAAACATAAAAACGTTTTGGCAAACAACTGCTTTGTCATAGAAAACGGCGGAGTCTATTGCGGCTGGCAGAATTTTTATGACGACGAGCAATGCCGCGTGGACATGGTGCTTGACATTTTCGAGCAAAGAGGACAGGGCTATGACCGTTTTCACGAAGAATTTTCCGAGCGGGCATACCCGTCGGAGCAGATTTCCCGCGCGGTCGAGCAAAACGGATTTTCGGTCGTTGAAATCTGCGGCGACATGACATTTTCGCCCCCTTCGCCG
>URYV01000178.1 GCA_900552285.1 uncultured Oscillospiraceae bacterium | reverse complement strand
GGGCGATCATGATGACGTTGACGTTCTTGGGAGGCTTAATGCAGCCGAAATGAATGTTGAAGCCGTGAGCAAATGCAAGGGTCTTGCCCTCGGTCATGTAGGGCTCGATGGACTCTTTATAGAGCTTGGCCTGCTTTTCGTCGTTGATGAGGATCATAATGATGTCGGCGTTTTTGGCGGCCTCGGCCGAGGTCATGACCTTAAGGCCGGCCTTTTCGGCCTTTGCCCAGCTCTTGCTGCCTTCGTAAAGACCGACAATGACGTCAACGCCCGAATCCTTAAGGTTGAGGGCATGGGCGTGACCCTGAGAGCCGTAGCCGATGATGGCGACGGTCTTGCCGCTGAGTTTGTTCAAATCGCAGTCCTGCTGATAAAAAATTCTTGCTTGTGCCATAATAAAAGACTCCTTTTAATAAATTTTATTTTTGCTTGGGGGAAAATCCCTCTTAAATACCAACGCTGAAAATGCTGCCCTCTCCCCGCTCGAGAGCCACGATGCCGGTTCGGCACATTTCTATTATGCCGAGGGGCTTCATTATCTCGATAAAGGCATCGAGCTTTTCGGTGTCGCCGGTGACCTCTATGCAGAGGGCGGCGGTGGAATAGTCGATGATTTTGGAGCGGAAGATGTTGACGGCGGTCATGATGTCGTTTTTGGTCTCGGGGGTGTTTTTGACCTTGATGAGCATGAGCTCGCGGCTGACCGAGCCGCCCTTTTCCATAAGCTGAACCTTTTTGACGTTTACCAGCTTTTCAAGCTGTCTTATGACCTGCTCTTTGGCCGCCTCGTCGCAGTACATGGTGATGGTTATGCGGGAATACTCGGGCGATTCGGTTTTTCCGACGGTCAGCGCGTCGATGTTGAAGCCGCGGCGGGTGAACATACTGGTGACCCTTGTCAGCACGCCGAATTTATTGTCGACATAAACGGCAATGACATACTTTTTCACAGGTCCTCCTCCTTTTCGATGATAAGGTCGTCCATGCTGCCGCCGGGGGGGAGCATTGGAAGAACAAGCTCATCCTCGTTTATTTTACAGTCGATGACCACGGGGCCGTCGGCGGTTTCATAGGCCTCGGTAAATGCCGCCTTAAAGGCCTCCTTGGTGTTTGTCCGAACGCCCTTTGCGCCGAAGGCCTCGGCAAGCTTTACAAAATCGGTCTTGCGGTCGAGGGTGGTGGCCGAATAGTGTTTGTTGAAGAAGAGCGACTGCCATTGACGGACCATGCCGAGCACGCCGTTGTTGAAAAGCACGATTATGACGGGAATTTTATAGGTGACGGCGGTGGCAAGCTCGTTTAAATTCATGCCGAAGCTGCCGTCTCCGGTGATGAGCAGGGTTTTGCGGTGTCCGCCGATGTATGCGCCGATCGAGGCGCCCAGTCCAAATCCCATGGTGCCGAGTCCGCCGCTTGTGACTATGGTTCTCGGATAGCGGAATTTGCAATACTGCGCCGCCCACATCTGGTGCTGCCCAACGTCGGTGGCGACAAGCGCCTCACCCTTTGTGACGCCGTTTATGATGTCGAAAAGCTCGGGCGGGGTCAGCTCGTCGGAGGGCTTTTTGGTGAGCTCCTCCCGTGCTTTAAACTCCTCCACCTGCTTTATCCACTCGGGGTGGCTTGCCTTTTTCGATTTTGCGGCGATGCGGCGGAAGGCGTCCACAAGGTCGCCCGCAATTCCCACGCTTGCGGGAATTATCTTGTCGATTTCCGAGCGGTCGACGTCGATGTGAATTATATTTGCCTTTTTGGCATATTTCTTTTTGTCTCCGGTGGCGCGGTCGCTGAATCGGACGCCCACGCCGAGAATGAGGTCGGCGCTGTTTTGAGCCGCCGAGGAGGCATAGTGCCCGTGCATACCCTGAAGCCCTAAAAATCTTTCATAGTCGGAGGGAACGCCCGTCAGCCCCATGAGGGAGCAGCCGATAACGGCGTCGATTTTTTCGGCAAGAGCCATTATCTCCTCGCCGAGCTCGGCGCCCACGGCACCGCCGCCGATGTAGATATAGGGCCGCTTTGCGTTGTTTATAAGCTCGGCGGCACGGTCGATTTCCGACTCTTTTGCCTTGCGGATTTCGGCAAGGGGCAGGGGGGCTTTCGGTTCAAATTCGCATTTGGCCGTCTGAACGTCTTTGGGAATGTCCACAAGGACGGGGCCTCTGCGCCCCGAGCGGGCAATTCTGAAGGCCTCGCGCACGTCGTCCGCGAGATTTTCCACCTTGGTGACGAAAAAGTTGTGCTTTGTTATGGGGAGGGTGACCCCGGTGATGTCGATTTCCTGAAAGCTGTCCTTTCCGATGAGGGAAAGGGGGACGTTGCCGGTGATGGCCACGAGGGGAACCGAATCCAGCATGGCGGTGGCAATTCCCGTCACGAGATTTGTGGCGCCGGGGCCGGAGGTTGCGATGACGACGCCGGGCTTTCCGGTGGCTCGGGCATATCCGTCGGCCGCGTGGGCGGCGCCCTGCTCGTGTGCCGTCAGAACGTGATTTATACGGTCACGGTAGTTATAGAGCTCGTCATAAATGTTGATGGCCTGCCCGCCGGGATAACCGAACACGTCGGTAACGCCCTGTTCGAGCAGCACCTCAATCAATATCTGAGCGCCGTTCATTAACAAAAAAATCATTCCTTTCGGGTGCGCCGGAGGGAGTTCTTATAAAAAAAGCCCCTTTTACACAGCGCAAAAGTTGTGTAAAAGAGACGAAATAGCTTATTCCGCGGTACCACTCTTTTTGGCCGAAGGCCCACTCACGGCATCAAACAATGCCCTTCTCTGTAACGGGAGAACCCGACCGGATTTAATCGGAAAACCTTTCAACCGGCAGCTCCGGGATAAAACTGGTGATGTTCGGCTGAATACAGAAAAAATACTTTTTTGAGGGCTGTAAAGCTTTTTAC
>URYV01000177.1 GCA_900552285.1 uncultured Oscillospiraceae bacterium | reverse complement strand
CCACCTTTGCATGGTTCACCGACACGGCAAGCACCTCGGTCAACAAAATTCAGTCGGGAAATCTTGACGTTCAGCTCGTCAAGGAGGACGGCGTAACCGAGCTTACCGAGGCGCTCAAGTGGGTAAAGGCCGCGGGAACAGAGAACGAAAAGGTTCTTTGGGAGCCCGGCGCAAGCTATGACCTTGAGGGCTTTAAGGTCAAAAACAACGGAAATCTCGCCCTTAAATATAAGGTCGTCATTTCGGGAATCGTGGGCGACAACGCCCTTAAGGACGCCATCGACTTCACCATGAAAAGCGGAAACGGTGCCGCCGCACCGCTTGCCGATTTTGAGGGACATCTGTCGGCCGGTGCAACCACCGACGTCATCACCATAAACGGCAAAAAGAAGGAAACCGCCGGAAACGAATATATGAACAAGACGGTAAACGGCATTGCGATCACCGTCATAGCCACTCAGTATACCGAGGAGCACGACAGCTTCGGAAACACCTATGACGAAAACGCCGAATATCCCGTTGTAAAAAACGCCACCCTCGAGGAGGCCTTTGACGGCGTGGATTTCGGATACGGCAATACTGCCGACGAGGCGGTCAGCATTGACGGAAAGGGAATAACTGTCATCGACAACTGGACCGATTCCTATTTCAATTCCGACACCACCGTTAAGGGTGTTACCTTCAAAAACGGCGCAAGCATTACCGCCCAAAACAGCAACATCACGGTCACCTTTGAGGATTGCACCTTCTATGCCTGCGACCAGCAGCTTGCGGCAAAAACCCTCGGCATAACCGATGAAAACGGAACCGGAAACAACGGCAGAAACAACATTCTCACAAACAGCGGCGCGGGAATGTGTCTTAATCTCGAGCAGAAAAACGGCACCGCCGGAGTTAAATTCGTCGTTAAAAACTGCACCTTCATCGGCGAAAACGACGAGACCCTTCCCGTTTACGGAAATAAATACAACGGAAAAGGCTCGGTAGATGACAAATATAAAAAGCGCGGCCATGCAATAGCTCTCAACGCCATAAGCGGCGGCGGAACAGCGGGTGTTCTCGATTCCATGACCGTCGAGGGCTGCACAATGAGCGGCGTGCGCGGAAATGCAATTCAGCTTTACGGCAGCACGGGAAACATCACAATCAAGGATACCAAAATCAATTCCTGGGGCGTTAACAGCGGCGCATATGTAAACGGCTCCGGCCAGACCAAGGACGCCGACAGCGCGGCAATCAGAGGCGATTTCACCGTCGGCGGCGCAAGAACCCTCACCCTTGAAAACGTATATTTCGGACTTAATGAAAATTCCGATGAGGGACACGCCATAAAGCACGTTAACGTGGGCGCTTTCCCCGGAAATACCGACGGAACAAGAGCTGCGGGAACCTATTAAAAATCAAAACCGACTAAAGCAAAATACAAAATCATAAGCGAATGAGCTCGGCGGCCTGTCGGGCTCATTTTTTCAGCGGTGGAAAAAAGTCCTTTTCGGCCGCATTTTTTCCGTCGGTTCTTTATTTTCAAAAAATTTAAAAAATTGATTGATTTAACGGTAAAAGTGTGTTATCATAGAAAAGCCAAAGGCACAGCTTTTTTTACGGAGTAATTTCATATATTTCGGCGTATGTACGCGCGGGCCCTGAGCGACCGACAATCATGAATCATGTCAGGCGGGGAACCGAGCAGCATTAAGTGATCCGTTCGGTGCGACGCAGTAAGTCTGTGCGTGCATACACCAAAGTATATGATTTTGCTCTTTTTTATTTATACGTTTAGGAGGCATAAAATGTATCGGGTTCTCTATCGGAAATGGCGGCCGAAATCCTTTTTCGACGTTGTCGGGCAGGAGCACATAACCGTCACCCTCAAAAACGAAATAATGACCTCGAAAATTTCTCATGCCTACCTTTTCACCGGCTCGAGAGGAACCGGCAAGACCACCTGCGCCAAAATTTTCGCAAAGGCGGTCAACTGCCTTCATCCGAAGGACGGCGAGCCCTGCAACGAATGTGAAATATGCAGGGGTATCGACGACGGAACGGTTCTCGACGTGGAGGAAATAGACGCCGCCTCCAACAACGGCGTGGACAACATCAGGGAGATAAGGGACGAGGTCAATTTCGCCCCCGCCAAGGCAAAATACCGCGTGTATATAATCGACGAGGTTCATATGCTGTCCTCCGGTGCATTTAACGCCCTGCTCAAAACCCTTGAGGAGCCGCCGGCTCACGTTATTTTCATTCTCGCCACCACCGAGGTGCACAAGCTCCCGGCCACCATTCTTTCCCGCTGCCAGCGGTTCGATTTCCGCCGCATTCCCACCGAAAGTATTGCGGGTCGGCTTAAATTCGTCGCCAAAAACGAGGGTATCGACATTGACGACGAGGCGGCCGTGCTCATCTCCCGCATTGCCGACGGCGGCATGAGAGACGCACTTTCTCTTCTTGACCGCTGTAACGACGGCGGGCGGGTGACCGAGGAAAGAGCCTCGCAAATTCTCGGCCTTGCCTCAAAATCGGCGCTTTTTAACATTTCTTCGGCGCTGTGTTCGGGAAATCTTGCCGCCTGTCTCAAAACCGTGACGGCGTTGTGCGACGCCTCGAGCGACGTTTCCCGCGTGGCCGAACAGCTGATACTTCATTTCAGAAATCTGATGATTGCAAAGTCGGTCAAAAATCCCGCCGAGCTTATAGTTTGCCCGAAAGAGGAGCTTGTTCGGTATATGAACGCCGCCGACGGCTTTTCCATGGAGCGGATTTTGCAAATTCTCGACGCCCTTTTGCAGTGCGGCGAAAAGATGAGAACCGCTTCAAACAAGCGGGTGGAGCTTGAAATGACCTTTGTGTCGCTTTGTGCCGAGCCGCTGCCCGAAAGAAAGGCGGCGCCGGTCCTGCCGCAAAAGAATTCGACCGAAAATTTGA
>URYV01000176.1 GCA_900552285.1 uncultured Oscillospiraceae bacterium | reverse complement strand
AGCCGTTTCAGGATGCCGGTTACCTTCCCGCAACGCTCGCACTGCCCCGCACGGGATTTTGGCAAAGCAGCTCAAACTGGCTTGCCCGCTCATAAACAAAAATTCTTTTGCCGAACACCTCGGGCAGTTCCTCCTTTTTCACCTCGGAAAGCGGAATTGACGGAACATAGGGGTCGGCATGGGCAATTTCGGTATGGCGGTGAAGATCGTCGGTGGTTATGCCGTCAAGCCGCGCAAGGGGGCTTTCTCTGCTTATGAGCACCTTATAGTTAAACTCGCATATAAGCTCATATGCCAGCCCTTTTTCCTCCATCATGCCCTTATAATATTTATCAAAGCTTTGGGCATATCGGATTATGCCGAGCTTCGAGCTGTCGGAAAGCACGTTTTTTACCGCCGTCATGGAATTGGTCTCGCGATAGTATATCTCGGCGTCCCTGTTTTTCCCGAGCAGCCTTGTGAACTTTGCAAAAGCGTCGGCAACATAGCTTGCCCGCGGAACCGACGCCGAAAAACGCTGCTTGTCGGTTTTGCCCTCGGAAAACATACTTTCGATGTTGTCCACCTGGGCGAGCACCGACTTTGCATAGTAAACGAAAATTTCTCCGTCGTGAGTCAGCGTCATGCCCTTGCTGCTTCGCTCGAAAAGGGTGACGCCGAGGGAGGTTTCAAGCTCCTTTATGGCGCGGCTCAAAGCCGACTGACCCACATACAGCGTTTCGGCCGCTTTATTTAAAGAATTTGTCCTGGCTATTTCGACGGCATATTTCATGTGGAGCAGGTTCATGCTTTTTCCTCCGCTTTAGCTTTTGCAAAATATCTTGATAAATTTACCGGTGCCTTTTGGGCGCCGATGGTATCAAACATTGTTATTCTACCACAAAATCCTTTTAAAATCTACAAAAATACCCGTTAAAAGTTTTTCTTTTAACGGGCAGAAAGTTTTTATTTGCCGAGGGCCTTCATGCTCTCGTCGATTAGAGCCAGCTTTTTGTTAAGCTTTTCGGCGGCCTCGCGCTGATTATCCACAATATTCTTGGGAGCACGGCTGACAAAGGCTTCGTTGTTAAGCTTTGCCATAACGCCCGCAAGCAGCTTTTCGGTGTCGGCCTTTTCCTTTTCAAGGCGCTTTTTCTCGGCCTCAAAGTCGATAAGCTGATCCATGGGTATATAAATTTTGGCGTCTGAGGTGACAATGGAAACGGCTCCGTCTATGCTCCATTCTTCGCCGACCTTGACCTCGCTTGCCGATGCAAGGCGCTTGAAGAAAACGGCGCAGGTTTCAAAGGTTTCGATATGAGCGGTGGCAATGTAGACCTCGGCCTTTTTTGAGCCGGGAACATTCATTTCGGCGCGGCGGCTTCTCACCGCTCTGACCGCCTCCATAACGCGGGAAAACTCGGTTTCCTCGTCGGCAAAGTTGAGATCTTCCGAATATTCGGGGAAAGAGGCAAGCATTATGGTCTCGCCCTCGTGGGGGAGCGTCTGCCAAATTTCCTCGGTGATGAAGGGCATAAAGGGATGGAGCAGCTTAAGCGTACCCGAAAGCACATAGCAAAGCACTCCTCTTGCCGTCTTTTTGGCCTGCTCGTCCTCGCCGGTAAGTCTTGCCTTTGCAAGCTCAATATACCAGTCGCAGAAAACATCCCAAATAAAGTCGTAAAGCTTTTGAACGGCAATTCCAAGCTCGAATTTTTCGAGATTGTCGGTGACTTCTTTGACCACTCTGTTATATATCGAAAGAATCCACTTGTCCTCAAGGGCAAGTCCCTCGGGGATGTAGGGCGCGGGCTCGTCGTCGTCAAGATTCATGAGCACAAATCTTGCGGCATTCCACAGCTTGTTGGCAAAATTGCGGGAGGCCTCCACCTTTTCTGGAGTGTATCTCATGTCGTTTCCGGGGCTGTTGCCGGTTGCAAGCGAGAAACGCAGCGCGTCCGCGCCGAATTTATCAATTACCTCAAGCGGGTCTACGCCGTTTCCGAGCGATTTCGACATTTTTCTGCCCTGCGAATCGCGCACAAGCCCGTGAATAAGCACCGTATCAAACGGAACCTCGCCTGTTTGCTCAATTCCTGAGAACATCATACGCATTACCCAGAAAGGAATTATATCATAGCCCGTAACAAGGGTGTTTGTGGGGTAATAGTGCTTGAAATCGGCGGTTTCTTCGGGCCAGCCGAGGGTTGAAAACGGCCATAAAGCAGAAGAGAACCAGGTATCAAGCGTGTCGGGGTCCTGCGTGATATTCTTGCTGCCGCAGTGCGCGCAGCAGTGCGCGTCTTCCTTTGAAACGGTTATTTCGCCGCAATCCGCGCAGTACCAGGCAGGTATGCGGTGACCCCACCAAAGCTGACGGGATATGCACCAATCGCGTATATTTTCAAGCCAGTGGAAATAGATTTTTTCAAAGCGCTGGGGAACAAACTTTGTCTCGCCATTTTTAACCGCCTCAATAGCAGGCTCGGCAAGGGGCTTCATTTTAACAAACCACTGCTTTGAAACGCGCGGTTCAACCGTTGTGCCGCAGCGGTAGCAGGTGCCCACGTTGTGAACGTGCTCTTCAATCTTTACAAGCGCGCCCTCTGCTTCAAGGTCGGCAACAATAGCTTTGCGCGCCTCGTAGCGGTCCATTCCCGCATATTTCGGGTAATCGGCTACTATCTTTGCGTCGTCGGTTAAAACGTTTATAACCTCCAAATTATGGCGCAGACCTACTTCAAAATCGTTCGGGTCGTGCGCGGGAGTAATTTTAACAACGCCCGTTCCGAAATCCATCTCAACATAATCATCGGCAATAACGGGTATTTCGCGGTGAACAAGCGGCAAAATAAGGGTTTTGCCCACTAAGTCCTTATATCTTTCGTCATTCGGGTTTACCGCAACGGCTGTATCGCCTAGATTGCTGCACCAGTCGCTAAACGAACTGTCAACTTCTTATCCTCATTGTTA
>URYV01000175.1 GCA_900552285.1 uncultured Oscillospiraceae bacterium | reverse complement strand
TGGGAATTTCGTCCTGCTCTCCCGTAAGCAGCGCCTCATTGACCGAGGCCGAACCCTCAAGAACTATCGCGTCGGCGCAAATCTGATCTCCCGCGCGGAAAACCACAATGTCGTCGGCCACAAGGTGCTCGGACTTGATTTTTAAAAGCTGTCCGTCCCGAATGACGTTTGCGTGGGGAGCGTTCAAAAGGCTCATTTTATCAAGGGTCTTTTTGGCGCGCAGCTCCTGAAAAATTCCCACAAGGGCGTTGCCTATGACAATGGGAAGAAAGGTGAGATTGCGAAAGGAGCCGGCAATGCAGAGCAGCACGGTTATGACCGCAAAAATAAAGTTGAAGTAGGTCAGGGTGTTGGAAAGAATGATCTGCTTGACGGTTTTGCCCGTCGAATTTTCCGAACGGTTTACCTTGCCCGCCTCGATACGGCTTTTGACCTGCTCGGCCGAAAGACCGTTAAAAGAATAATCCTTTGACATTGGATTCCTCCTGTAAATCGCCGTTTTTAATCCACCGAAAACCGCTTTGCCGCGGCGGGGAAGAAGGGAACGACCTCAAACATTCTGTCGTATAATTTGTCGAAAAACCCCACAAGGGTGCCGCTCACGGCGGCCATTATCACCGTACCGAAATTTATTCCGCATATTTTCCCGAAAAAGGCAAAGGTGAGAATTGCCGAAAGGACGAGAAAGCCTATGTCAAAGGCGGTTTTAAAGACCGCAAGCTTTATTTTATATTTTCGGCTGACCTCTTTGACGAAAAAGTCGTTGACCTGGGGGTATAAATAGGTTTTGAAATAGGCCGCCACCGCCATGGAGGTGAAAATCATGCCTAACACGAAAAGGACGGCCCGAAGGGGCAGAGCCATGCTGCCGGGCGGGGTGACCGAGGGGTTGAAAAGAGGGAGCAGCCGCCACAAATCGAGCAGCGCCCCGTATATAAGGCAGGTGCAAAAGGCGCAGAGATAAATCGGCTTAAAGCCCTTCATGCAAATGCAGAAAATTATAAAAAGCACCGCCTGAACGGCATATTCGGCCTGACCGAAGGTGAGAAAGCCGGTTTTCAGACTTATGAGATAGGAGGGGGCGACCACCATGGAAATGCCGAAATCCGCCGCCGACATCATTGCGACGGCAAGGGCAAGCAAAAGACTTGCGAAAATATAGACGCACTCTCCGTGAATTCTGATTTTTTTCATCTTTCCCTCCCCGCAAGGTGAGCCGCTTTCTTTCTCGACCTGATTTCCGAATAGCCCTTTTTGGGATAAAACAAAATTTCAAGATAGGGCGAGCGCTCGGCAATTTTTGCACAGACAAGCGGCAGCAAAATTCCCGCCGCCGTGCCGACGCAAAGCTGAACGGCGAAATTTGCGATGCCGAGCTTTAAAAGGAATATCCTTGCCGCGGCGGTGAAAAAGGTGTGAAGCAGATAGAGGGGAAAGGAATATTTGCATATGTAAAGGAGAAATTTCGAGACGGCGGGGATTTTCCAAACAAGCGAAATAAAGCAAAGGGAGGAAAAAATTCCGAAAACCGTGAAAAGGTCGTCGGCAAGAAATCTGCCGAGAAAGCCCGTCTTTATGGCGAGGAAGGTCGCAGCGATGTGTAAAGCCGCCGTCGCCGCCCTCAAAAGGGGCGGGATTTTGTCCACCCTTATGGAGGTAAGACAGGTGCCGATTCCGAAGGCGAGCACGCAGTTTAAGGACGAGTCGAGAAAGCCGAAGCTTATGTTAAAGCATTTTCCGAAAAGAAAAACCGCATAAAGAATGAGGGTCACGGCAAAATTTGGTAAAAATTTCGAAAGCAGCGTCCAAAGCACAAAAAGCCAGAACAGCGCGAAAATGAACCAATACTGCGCCACCGGCTTATACCAAAGGGTGAGCAAATCGGAAAAGGAGCTTTGATTGTTGACCCCCGGCGTCAGGCAGTTGACCGCCGTGTAGAGCGAGGAAAATATTATATACGGAATTCCGAGAGCGGCAAGCTTTGAAAGCAAAAAATCCTTTGCCGAGCCGCTTCTTTTTGAGCCGCCGGTCAGGCTGTATACAAAGCCGGACAAAAACATAAAAAGGTCGATGTGAAAGGACCAAATGAATTTTTCGGCGGGAAGGCAAAAGGCGGGAACCGCCGTCCCAGAGGTTCGTATTCCGATGAGCACATGGCCGAAAATAACAAGCAGGCAGGCATAGCCCTTAAGCGCGTCGGCAAACCGATCCCTCGCCATAAAACTCCTTCTTTCGATTGAATTCATGATAGGCTTATTCTACCACATTTCCCGCTTTATGTCTATATAAAATACTTGACAAAAAGGTGTGAAATGATGTATAATTTAAAAAATATAAATGCTTGGTAAACTTATCGAAAGATAGGGACACAAAGTTTTGTGCCTACGGTTGACGACCGGCCGCTTTTTGGGTTTTCGGCGGCAAAAGTTAAACTACGGTTGACAGACTGCAATGTATGCGTTGTTTCGCATCTGTTGCGGTCTTTTTTGTTGCCGATATTGCTTTTCGGAGGGGCTTTATGAAAAAGAATTATTTTTACGGAATGGACGTTTTTAAGCTCCTTTGCGCCGTGCTTATCGTCTGCATACACACCGCCCCCCTCGAATCGCTGAGCACTCGGGCAAATTCCCTGCTTGTCAACTGCTTTTGCAGGGTGGCCGTGCCCTTTTTCTTTGTGTCGTCGGGCTTTTTGGTTTTCAAAAAGGTGCAAATCGGACAAAATTTCGGTTTTTCTCCCATATGGAAATACGTCAAAAAAATACTTTGGCTTTATCTTTTTTGGTCGGCGGTTTATTTTCCCTTCACGGCCGCCCGAATTTACCGGAACCGCGGAACCGGCGCCGCCCTTTCGATTTTCCTCGATTGGCTCAAAAACATGGTTTTTTCGGCGGGGTACGGCTTTTTGTGGTATCTCCCCGCCACGGCGTATGGTCATTTAAGCGATCATTGCATTCATTATACAGGATG
>URYV01000174.1 GCA_900552285.1 uncultured Oscillospiraceae bacterium | reverse complement strand
GCTTCTGTCATTATTTCTGTCAAAGCTTCTGCCACCCTCTGCATTCTTCATCCCAACAACGTGGGTCGGTGCGGCCACATTGCCAACGCAAGCTATGCCGTGTCCTCCTGCTGCCGCGGGCTTCACGCGGGGGAAAAGCTTGTGCGCCACAGCATTAAAAAGGCGGCAGAAATCGGATTTTCGATTTTGCAGTTCAACGCCGTTGTGGCCACAAACGTTCATGCGCGCCATCTTTACGAGCGCATCGGCTTTAAAGGCCTCGGCGTCATTCGGGGAGGCTTTCGCATGAAGGACGGACATTTCGAGGACATTTGCCCTTATTATATCGAGTGTAAATGAAAAAACGGACGGGGTCTTCTTAGACCTGCGTCCGTTTTTCTTTATAAAAATCAAAAACGTTCAATTGCCGCTCAAAAAAGCCTTAAGCTCTTCAAGCCGCATTTCGGTTTCCCTTCTTCCGATTTCGTAAGCCTCTTTAAGCCTTTCGGGGTCGCTCTCGGCCTTTCCGACCGGCAGCTCAAAGGGCGGCCGAATAACAAAAATTTCGCCCTTTTGCTCCTTTTTGCCGATGTAATCAAGGGTTTTGTTATAAATGACGTGGCGATACTCGGCGGCCGAAATAAACCTCGGATAATTTCGGTATTTAATCCGCATAATAGGTAGCAGAGGATTTTTTTCCTTTATATATCCCTTGGGTCTGGTGAGCACGACAACGATTTTGTCATATCCCTTTTTCTCGAAAAATTTAACGGGAATCGAATCGGCAATTCCGCCGTCGAGATATTTTTTGCCGTCGATCTCGACGATTTGCGAAACCAGCGGCATGGAGGCCGAAGCCCTTATCCAGTCAAATCCGCCGTCGTTTCTGCCGGTATAATTGTGATAAACCGCCCGACCGCTTTCAAGGTCGGTGCAGACGGTGTAAAACTCCATGGGATTTTTTTCATATTCGTCAAAATCAAAAGGGTCGAGGGAAAGGGGAATTTCACCGTAGCAAAAGTCGGTGGAAAAAAGATTTCCGCCCTTTATGAGGTTTGAAAGGCTTGCATAACGGCTGTCGGAGCAGTATTTCAGATTATACCGAAGCGCCCGCCCGATCTGCCGCGACTTTATGTTGCAGCCGAAGGCCGCCCCGGCCGACACTCCGACGGCTCCGTCAAATTCAATGCCCTTTTCCATGACAATGTCCAGGACTCCGGCCGTGAACAGCCCTCTCATGGCTCCTCCCTCGAGAACAAGACCTTTTTTCATGTTTCCACCTTCCTTTTTAATCATTATATTACCCTTTTGCGCCGCTGTCAACGGACAGGAAATTTTTGCTGCCGACGGGCAAAAGCCGAATTTGTTATTTTTTTAACAAAAATTTTGTTTTGCCTATTGACAAAGCCTCCCTTTAGGGTTATAATGCCAATGCTGGTATATGTAATATATATGTTTTTGGTTTGATTTATGTGTTTTACATATATCAAAAGAGGTGAGAGAATGTATAATATCAACTATGATTATTACCGTATTTTTTACTATGTCGCAAAATACGGAAACATTTCTCAGGCCGCCAAAATGCTCATGAACAACCAGCCCAATCTGACCCGTTCCATAAAGAATCTCGAGGGTGAGCTCGGCTGCACGCTTTTTGTGCGCTCCAACCGCGGAATGAAGCTGACTCCCGAGGGGGAAAAGCTTTATTCCCACATCAGAATTGCCCTTGAACACATCGAGGCGGGGGAGGAGGAAATCTCCCGCAGCAAAAATCTCGAGGGCGGTGCGATATACGTTTCGGCAAGCGAGGTGGCGCTCAACTGCTGTATCTTGCCGATACTGAAAAAATACCGCACCCTTTATCCCAAGGTGAAGATCCGCATAAGCAACCATTCCACGCCTCAGGCCATAACCGCTTTGAAGGAGGGCCTTGCCGATCTTGCCATAGTCACCACCCCGACGGTCAAGTCGACCACGCTGACCGAAAAGAAGATAAAGACCATAAGGGAGGTCGCGGTTTGCGGAAACGGATTTCCCGAGCTGCTTTCCCGAAAGGTGACGCTAAAGGAGCTGTCGGAATATCCGATCATTTCGCTTGGGACCGACACCAAGACCTTTGAAATGTATTCGGCCTTCTTCACCAAAAACGGTCTCAAATTCCTGCCGGACATTGAGGCGGCCACCGCCGACCAAATTCTTCCCATGGTTCGTTCCGACCTCGGTATAGGCTTTGTCCCCGAGGAATTCCTCGAGGGAATGCCAGACGTGGCGCGAATCGACCTTGCCGAGAAAATCCCCCTGCGTTCGGTGTGTATGGTCAAGCGAAAGGAACAGCCGCTGAGCGTTGCGGCCAAGGAGCTTGAACGCCTTGTGCTCGACAGTCGAAGCGAAAACGCCGAGTTTTCCGATAATTAACACATTATTAAATATAAAAGCATTGCTTTTATGCTCATTCTATTGTAAAATAGGTTTAGACACGGAAAATTTTTCCGCAGACCCTGTTTATAAACTCATTATTATAAAAGGTTGAGAAAGGACGGTTATTATGACCAACAACAAATCAATCAAAAAGTGTGCCGCAGTTCTTCCGCCGCGATGCGGTAGCCGATCTCATAGGAGGCGTGCGATAAAATCAGATAATCCCGCGCCGCCGGGCAGAGGCGCACCGCGCAGAGCGCCGCGACGATCGAGATGAACCCATCCACCACGGCAGGGATGTGCTCCGCCGCGCAGCCGAGATACGCGCCGGTCATCGCCGCGAGATCGAGTCCGCCAACCTTGGTCAGTACGTCGATTGGATCGTTTGCGTCCGGGCGGTGCAGCGCAAGTGCCGCTTCAATCACGGCGAGCTTTTTTTGATACCCCTCGTCGGTCAAGCCGCCGCCGCGCCCTGTCACATCTGCGACGGACGCGCCCGTCAGCGCGCAGAGCATGGCCAGCAGGTTGGAAACGCCCGGCTTGTTCTCCGCGTCAAAGCGGATTTCGGAATCGGAATCCG
>URYV01000173.1 GCA_900552285.1 uncultured Oscillospiraceae bacterium | reverse complement strand
CACGGTTGGACACAAGAATCTTTGGCATCGGAACGTTGCGGTCTGTGATGGACTTAATCTCTTTGAAAAGACGTGGAATATCAAGTGCCACACCATTTCCAATCACACTCGTTGTATGACTGTAAAATACTCCGGACGGAAGTGTATGTAATGCAAACTTTCCGTAGTCATTTACGATTGTGTGTCCTGCGTTCGCACCTCCCTGAAAACGTACAATGATATCGGCCTGCTTTGCAAGCATGTCCGTAATCTTGCCTTTGCCTTCGTCGCCCCAGTTAGCGCCAACAACTGCTTTAACCATCTTTTATTCCTCCTGTATGTCTGCTTTAACTTTCCGTGCGCACTTTTTTACGCACGAAAACGGACAGGTGTAAAAACCCATCCGTTTTTACTTTATGATTATAAAGGATTCCCACTGAAATTACAAGTCATAAACTTTAATTTGTTAGCATATGAAAGTTTCCAAAAGCTGCCTGCTACGCTTCAATCTTTTTGGAACATGCGATCGCAAGTGCTCCCGGTCCGATATGACAGGCAATGGATAATGACAGTGGCTGCATGACGATCTCATTGTCCGGAAAGACAGCCTGCACTTCTTCTTTGAATGCCTCAGCGGCTGCAGTGTCAAATGTATAGGCCAGTTCCAGATTCATCTTCTCCCCATCCGGGCTGTGAAAACGCTTCTCAAAATCGTTTTTCATAGCCTCGGTCATGATTGTTTTTGCCTGTTTTACCGTACGTGCCTTTGCAAATGCATCCAGCTTTTCTCCTTGGATCTGCAATACCGGCTTCAGTTTCAGTAAGGTTCCCAGTGCTGCTGCAGCCGGTGTAATACGTCCGCCCTTTTTCAGATACTCCAGTGTGTCAACCATAATGTATATAGAGGATTCAAATTTTTCCTTTTCCAGAATCTCTTTGATTTCTTCTGTGCCGCAAAAGAATTCGACCGAAAATTTGAAAAAAGCGGAGCCCGATCCGATTTTCGAAGAAACGAAAAAAGAGCATAAAGAGCAAAAAGAACAGGCCGACGGGATTTTCTTCGCCGAAGAGGCGGCCGATAAATACCGATTTACCGACGAGGACGCTCCCCCTTGGGAGGAGCCGGGCGAAAAAGTTGAAATCCCCGAAAAGGCATCCCATATGCCGCCCGAAAGACCGCCCGAGCCGAAGGCTCCGGAAATTACCGAGGAAAGGCGTCCTGCGCCGCCGATTTTTGAAGCTGCTCCGGCGCAAAAATCCGACGAGAGTGCGCCGCCCGCACCGGACGGTGTGGTTCGCTTTGACAAATGGCCCGAGGTGCTTGTGGCCCTTTCCGACATAAACCGCATGATGTCGGCCACACTCAGGGGCAGCTCGGCCTATCTCAAGGGCGAAAACCTGCTTCTCATAAAATCCGGCAACCCCATGTTTTTCGAGCTTATACGCAAGGAATCCAAAAATAAAAACGACATTCGCTCGGCCCTTATGAAGGTGACGGGAAAGCAGTTCCGTCTCGGTCCCTATGAGGCGGCCGAAAAGGCCAAGGCCGACCCCATGAAGGCCTTTCTCGACGAGATGAAGGCCAAGGGAGTGGACGTTGTCGAAAGTTAAATATTTACAAAGCACATTTTCCGTGATAAAATATTAAAAACCGAAAGGAAAGATAACAATGAAGGCAAGATTACCCAAAGGCTACGGCGGCGGTCCCGGCAACATGAACAGCATGATAAAGCAGGCTCAGAAAATGCAGGCCGACGCAGAGGCTCTTCAGGACGAGCTTGAAACCAGAGAGCACACCGCCTCCTCGGGAGGAATGGTGGAGGTCACCGTTACCGGCGACCATAAAATCAAAAGCATAACCATAAAGCCCGAGGCCGTCGACCCCGACGACGTGGAAATGCTTCAGGACATGATCGTTGCGGCGGTCAATGCCGCCCAGCAGAAGGTTGACGACACCGCAACCGAGGAAATGGGCAAAATCACCGGCGGTATGAACATCCCCGGTCTCGGAGGAATGTTTTAAGCATGGCTTCCTATAACGTGGCTCCTTTGGAGGAGCTTGTGGACCAGTTTGCCCGTCTGCCCGGCATCGGCAAAAAGACGGCTCAGCGGCTGTCCTTCTTTGTGCTCGGCCTTCCCGAGGGCGAGGCCGAAAAGTTTGCCGACGCCATTGTGGAGGCTCACAAAAAAATCCACTCCTGCAAAATATGCCAAAATCTCACCGACGGGGAAATCTGCTCGGTGTGCGCTTCGGGCACGAGGGACCGCGAGACCATCTGCGTCGTCGAGGACCCGAGAGACGTCATGGCATTCGAGCGGACGGGGGATTACAACGGGCTTTACCATGTGCTCCACGGGGTCATTTCCCCCATGGACGGCGTGGGTCCCGACGGAATACGCATAAAGGAGCTGCTTGCCCGTCTGAACAACGACGAGGTAAAGGAGGTCATCATGGCCACCAATCCCACCGTTGAGGGGGAGGCCACGGCCATGTATATTTCAAAGCTTTTAAAGCCTCTCGGCATTAAAATTTCCCGTCTTGCCTACGGAATCCCCGTGGGGGGCGACCTTCAGTATGCCGATGAGGTCACCCTGTCGAGAGCCTTAAAGGGCAGAAATCAGATTTAAAGGAGAAAAATTGTGGAAAGCAAATCCATAAAACCCATTGCAAACAATAAAAAAGCCTTCCACGATTATTTTGTGGAGGACCGTTTCGAGGCCGGAATCGAGCTTTTCGGCACCGAGGTCAAGGCCATTCGCGCCGGCGGAGTCAATCTCAAGGATTCCTGGTGCTCAATCGACGGCGGCGAGCTTTTTGTCAACGGAATGCACATCAGCCCCTATGACAAGGGAAACGTGTTCAACCGCGACAGCTACCGCGTGAGAAAGTTGCTTATGCACAAAAAGGAGATAATGCGTCTCTACGGCACCCTAAAGCAGCAGGGGCTGACCCTGATTCCGCTTTCGGTCTATTTCAAGGGCTCGATTGTCAAGGTCAGCGTAGGACTTTGCAGAGGTAAAAAAATATACGACAAGCGGGAGGACGCCGCCCGAAAGGACGCAAAGCGCAACATCGACCGCGCAATCAAGGAACGCAA
>URYV01000172.1 GCA_900552285.1 uncultured Oscillospiraceae bacterium | reverse complement strand
GACAGACCGCTCGGACGTACCGCCACCAAGGTTGCGGATATTCTTCGCGGAAAGTTAAAGCCGGAGTTTACTCCCCATGTCGATTGCGGCGACCATGTTGTCGTTATCAACGCTGATAAAGCGGTTTTAACAGGTAAAAAGCTTGAAAAGAAGTTCTATCGCCGTCACACCGGTTACATCGGACATCTTAAGGAAACCGATTACGGTACCCTCATGGCTCAGCGTCCCGAGCTCGCAATGGAGCTTGCCGTTAAGGGCATGGTTCCCGACAACACCATCGGCCGCAGCGCTCTCACCCGCCTTCGCGTTTACAAGGGCGCCGACCACAAGCACGCGGCTCAAAAGCCCGAGGCTTACACACTTTAAGGGAGGTAACGAATAATGTACGACAGCAAACCTTATTTCTACGGCACCGGCCGCAGAAAGAGCTCTGTGGCTCGCGTTCGTGTCTATAACGGCACCGGCAAAATCACCATTAATGACCGTGACATCGACGAGTATTTCGGTCTTGAAACTCTTAAGCTCATCGTTCGTCAGCCTCTCGCGGCCACCAAAACGAACGGAAAATTCGACATCGTCTGCCGCGTAGGCGGCGGTGGAGTTACCGGTCAGGCCGGCGCAATTCGCCACGGTCTTTCCCGCGCTCTGCTTCAGTATGATGCCGAGCTTCGCCCCATTCTTAAGAAAGCAGGCTTCCTGACCCGCGATCCCAGAATGAAAGAGCGTAAGAAATACGGTCTCAAAGGCGCCCGCCGCGCACCCCAGTTCTCCAAGAGATAACTTCTGGCAGTCCGATTTCGCAATTTCAAGAGCCTATGCGTGTGCATGGGCTCTTTTTTTGCGCCTTTAAGGGAATTTGAACCCAACATTGTGTTGAAATAAGGCTTTTTGTTTGATATAATCAAGGTGACAAGGAGGTATTTTCATGATCTTTATAGGCATTGATCTCGGCACATCGGCGGTCAAGCTGATTGCCATGAAGGAAAACGGCAAAATTCTCAAAACCGTTTCAAAGGAATATCCCCTGTATTTTCCGAAATCCGGTTGGTCCGAGCAAAATCCCGAGGATTGGTTCTCGGGCGTAATGTCGGGACTTTGTGAGCTGCTTTGCGGTCTTGACAAAAGCGAGGTAGCGGGAATAAGCTTCGGCGGGCAGATGCACGGCCTTGTTGCGCTTGACGAAAATGACGATGTGATTCGCCCGGCTATACTCTGGAACGACGGACGATCCGCAAAGCAAACCGAATATCTGAATACCGCCGTTGGCAAGGAGCGACTTTCGGCACTTACGGCCAACATCGCCTTTGCCGGGTTTACAGCCCCGAAAATCCTTTGGATGAGGGAAAACGAGCCGGAAAATTTCGTGCGAATCAAGAAAATCATGCTGCCCAAGGATTTTATCGCCTATCGCCTTTCGGGAAGCTTTTGCACTGATGTTTCCGACGCCTCGGGCACCCTGCTTTTCGACGTGAAAAACCGCCGCTGGTCAAAGGAAATGCTTGACATATGCGGTATAGACGAAAGCCTGCTGCCGAGGGTTTATGAAAGCTATGAACCTGTCGGAACCCTTAAGGAGGAGCACGCAAAAGCCCTCGGTCTTTCAAATAACGTTAAAATCGCGGCGGGAGCGGGAGACAACGCGGCGGCCGCAATCGGCACGGGAACGGTGTCGGACGGCGACTGCAACATTTCCCTCGGAACCTCGGGAACGGTGTTTATCTCAAAAGACGCTTTCGGAACCGACGGGCAAAACGCGCTGCACTCCTTTGCCCACGCAAACGGCAAATATCATCTCATGGGCTGTATGCTCAGCGCCGCATCCTGCAACAAATGGTGGTGCGAAAACATTCTGAAAACCTCCGACTATGCGGCCGAGCAGCAGGGAAACCTTAAGCTCGGGGAAAACCCGGTCATCTTTCTGCCATATCTCATGGGCGAGCGTTCGCCCCACAACAATCCCGACGCAAGAGGTGTTTTCTTCGGAATGTCCATGGATACTACCCGACAGGACATGACCCTTTCGATACTTGAGGGGGTAGCTTTTGCGCTTAATGATTCCATAGAGGCGGCAAAAAGCACCGGTGCCGTAGTAACCTCGGCAAAAATATGCGGCGGCGGCGCCAAAAGCCCCCTTTGGAGGCAGATAATCGCCGACGTCACGGGGCTTTGCATAGAAACCGTCGAATCGGAGGAGGGTCCCGCTCTCGGAGCGGCCATGCTGGCGGCGGTGGGCTGCGGAGCTTTCGACTCGGTAACAAAGGCGGCGCAAAGCATTGTCAGGGTCGTGAGCACAACAAGGCCCGACCCCGAGGCGGTCGAAAAATATAAAGAAAAATATCAAAAATTCAGAGAGCTTTACCCCGCTCTCAAAAACCTGTTTTAATTACGGAGGAACAAATGGAAAACCAAAGCAAATCGAAAATTCAAATCAAAATTAACGGCACCGATATTTCGGAATTTTCCGCGGTCACCGAGGGCAGCGGCCTTCTTGCTCTTAAGGAGTCTGTGGAAAACCGCGTTTTTGAGCTGACGGGAAAAACTCTGTCAAAAAATTCAGAGCGTAAAATTATTATTTCGGAAGAATTTTCAAACGAGCTTGACGCCGCTCAAATCAAGGTGCAAATCGGAAACGACGTTATAATTTCGGCAAAGGGCGGCCGCATTAAGGACGCCGCAGGCTTTTTCTGCCAAAACGTTCTTTGCGAAAAGAACGCAAAGGACGGAAAATTGGAGCTTTCTCAAAAGGACGGCTATGTGGGAGATGTTTTCAGAAACCCCACCACAAAAACCTCCTGCCCCGACCCCTTTGTAAAATACGTCGACGGATATTACTACACCGTTTTTACCGCTTTCGACCGTCTCGAGCTTTACAGAAGCCGCCATCTCTCCACCCTCACCACCGATGAGAGCAAGGTCATCTACCGCGGCGGAGACGAGGTCATAAAGGCCGACATTTGGGCACCGGAATTTTATTTTGACCCGAATTACAAGCGTTGGTATGTCTATTCAAACGGCACCATGACTCCCGGCGATCTCGACACCCAGCGGCTCTTTTGCCTCGAGTCCGCGCGCTCTTTTTGCTCCCGATCAGCTCGTCGAGG
>URYV01000171.1 GCA_900552285.1 uncultured Oscillospiraceae bacterium | reverse complement strand
GAATAATTTAAAGCGGCTTTTTGACCGAATGTTAAAAAGACGCTTAAGAAAAAGACCCGACTGCGGGGCCTTGGCAAATTGCCGGGCTGCGGTCGGGTCATATTTTTATTTAATTTTCGTGGGTTTCGGATTTTGTCACAAGGTCGGACTGGGGGATTTTACCCACCGAAACCTGCAAAATCAGCAGCGCATCCTTAACGGTGACCGACTCCTTATCGCCGATGTCGGCGGCATAGAAATTGACATAGTCAAGCTCGATTTTGCCCACCGCCGCCTGAAGTGCAAGCAGCGCGTCCTCCACCTTGATTTCGCCGTCAAGGTTGACGTCGCCCTTTACCGTCTCGGCAAGCAGGTTATATCGGTCGGTTGCGCGGTCGAGAAAATCGCAATATGACTCGAACAAAGCGGTCTCGACGTTTATGAATTTCTCGGCCTCCGTTCTCATGGCATTTGCATAGGAAATGTCGTCGATGGAGTTTATGGTGACGTTGCCGATTGAATCGACGGCGGCGTAGAAATTATAAAGCGCATTTTGGCGGGCGTTTGCATATTCCTTGGTTATAAGAGCCATGTTTTTATAGCTCACGGCTCCCTTTTCGGTCTGGCCGAAGTGCAGCAGGTTAACATTGTCAAGCCCGATTTCGGCGTCGCCCTGAACGGCCGTCTTTTCGATGTCGGATATGAGAATTTCCACGCGGTCCCATTTTCCCTCCATGACTTTCGTCGAGCTTTTGAATTGCCATTCCATGTTGTTTTGCTCGTTTCCGTGGGTGATGACGAGGGTGTTATTGGTTTCGGGCTTTACGAGCACCTCAAACTGATAATATCTTGTATAGTCAAAGCTTCTTGTATAGTCGGCGTCGCCGTAGTTTCTGCCCACCCTTGCATAGAAGGAGCTGACGAGATTTTCGTTTCCGGGGAAGGTGCCGCCGGCGGTTTGGCCGTCGACGGTGAGGGCTCCGTCGGCCGAGGAATGGGCGTTTCCGCAAAAGTCAAAGACGTCCTCGGTGTCCTTTTCGCAGGAGCAAAGCAGCGCCGGGTCGGGAGCCGAGTAGCAATAAACGTCGTCGATGTTGAACTCCACACGGTCGCCGTTTGAATTGTTGAACCAGGTAAAGCGCAGACGGTGAATTTTGGTTTTGTCGGCCGTTTCCACCGCGGGAGCAAGCTTTTCAAGGTCGACAACACAGTCGTTCCAGCCCTTTTCGATGTTCCATGCGTTTATGATAATGTTATAGCCGTCCTGCTCGATTCCCGCGCCGTCGTCGGTTCGGGTGACGAGATTAAGCTGGAAAACGTCGATGCCGCGCTCGTCATCGTTTGCATAGTCAAAGCTGCTCCACAGCGAGAAATGCAGCTTGTTATAGGCCGAAATGTCGGCGGCGCAGCCGGGGTCAAAGTCAAGGAAGGCCATTGCCCCCACCCCCGCGGGGTGATCCTTATAGGACGTGAAATTTCTCATGTGAATACTTTTGCGGCCGTTCTCGTCTTGGACAGAGACCTCGGTGCCGTTTGCCGTCCAAAAGCCGTCGGTTGAGTCGCAGTCGGTAAGATGAAGGTCGCCGTCCTTTTCATAAGGCTTGACGGCATTCGACACCTTTCCGCCGCCGGCACACTCGGAAATCGCCGAAGCAAGGGCGGTCACCATGGCGTCGAAATTTTCGTCAAAAACGGCATTGTCGCCGTCGTTGCTTATAAATCCAAGCTCGATAAGAGCCCCCGCAATACCTCTTTCCCAAGAATTTCTCGTAATTCTCATACCGATGTCGCCGGCATTCGGGTCGCCGTCGGCCTTTGTGCCGCGGTTGGCATAGCCGGTAACGCCAAGAACTCCCTGCTGAAGAGCGCTTGCAAGCTTATATGCAGCCGAATCGGTGTTTTCCTTGAAATGATAATAGGTTTCAAGCCCCGTTGCGGCGGGGGTGGCGGAATTTCGGTGGAAGCTTATGACAAAATCGGCGCCGAAATCGCTTGCCATGGGAACACGGTCGCCCAGCTCCACGGCGACGTCGGTTTTTCTCGTATATCCCACCTCAAAGCCGATTGCCTCAAGCTTTGCGCCGACGGCAATTGCAACCCGCAGGTTGTCGTCGGCCTCGTGGCGGTCGCCGTTTGTGGCGCCCGGATCGCTGCCTCCGTGGCCGGCGTCGAGCCAGATTTTAGGCAGGCTTTCGGCCGAGGCGAAAAATCCCGCCGCCGGAAAAGCCGCAAAAAGCACGCAAAAGGACAAAAACAGCGCCGTTAATTTTGCAGATATTTTTTTGTTTTTCATACCTTCTCCTCCTAAAAGCATTTTGCAAACCTCCAATCGGCCTGCGGTTTTGCTTTTTCTTAATTATGACATATTTGCAACAAAAAATCAATATTAAATTTAATGTTATTTATTTTTGTTTAAAATGCACAAGGCATCGGCAAGAATATGTTTCAACCGCAAAAAAAATCCCCTTCACGGCCGTGAAAGGGTTAAATGTCAAATTTAAGATTTTCAAATTTCGGGAAGGGGCTCAGCTCGTCGGCCAAATTTATGACCTTGACTCCCCTGCTTTTTGCAAAGCGAACGGTGTATGCCGTGCCTCCCGCCTTGGTTTTAAGATAGGCAAGGCAGACCGACGACGCATTTACAAGCATTTGATTGCGCTTTCCCATGCAAAAGTCTGTGTAGTGCCCGCAGGCATATTTCACCTCGTTTGCGCTTTCTTTGATTTGCTCGTAGGTCTCTGTATTTTCTCTCGACCAACGGGCGGCCTGCTCGGGGCAGGGCAAAAAAAGCCGCAAATTAACGTCGGGGTGGCTTTCGCGGAATTTTAAGACCCTTTTTGCGGCGAGGGTGTCAAAGCCGAGGGCCCCGCCGGCGCAAAAGTCGGTCACTCCGCACATATAATGCAGCTCTATCTGACGGTCGAGCTGTTCGGTCAACGGCTCAAGGTCGCCGCCGTCAATGGCTCGGTGCCCGGTAAAGCAACAGGTATTTTCCTTCATTTTTTCACGCCTCTCATTCTTCAAACATAAGATCTACTGATTTTCCGTCTTTTCCTGCTTTTGCATTTGGGAAAATCTTTCTTACGTCTTCCATATCGATGTAGCCTCTTTCATCACTTAATTTTCGCCAAGACATCCTGGAACTTAGCATAGTTCACTTTCACACCATCATCCAAATCAATCGG
>URYV01000170.1 GCA_900552285.1 uncultured Oscillospiraceae bacterium | reverse complement strand
AGAAAGCAGAGCCCAAACCTCCCAAACCAAACATCAGTCCGAAGAAAATGCCGGCCGTCGGGCTCGGAAAAAACGAGCCGTCCGTCGGATTCGATGATCAAAAAGCGGTCGCGAAGCTCTTGATCAAAGCCTTTTTCGTTCCAAAGCTTTTTGAGGGTCTTTGTGCAGCCCCGCTTTGAAAGGGTAATGCGGTCTCCCGGAAGTCTGGTTCTCACAACAACCGTTTTGCCTATTTTATCACGGTCAAGCAAAGTATATGATAACAGATTGTTAATTTTTTGGCAACCGTTTATTTCCGAAATTTCGTTTTTTTCGATAGGTTTAAGCACAATGCTTTTGCCCAAAGCGAAAATTTGCGTTTGCCCCTCAGACAGCGAAAGCTCCTTTGAAAAACCGTCAAATTGCGGCCTTTTTGCCGAGGTCACGGTAAGATAATTGCCGTCGCAAACGGCCTTTTTGCCGCCGGGCAGATTTGCCGACCCTCCGCCGAGAATGTCTTTCACCGCGCAAATGTGGGAAAATTCGGGGGAAAAGGGACGCAAATATTCCTTTAAAACCCGAAACAAAAGCCCTTTTTCAAGTGCTGCGGCGCCCTTCGCGTCAAGGCCCTTTTCCGAAACGAGCCTCTCAAGGGCCTTTGCGGTCAGCTTTTCAAGAAGCTCCTCGTCGGCTCTCGCACAGTCGGCAAAGCGCCCCACCGCCCTTTCGAATTCGGGATTTAAATCCTTTAAAAGGGGAATGATTTTGTTTCGAACCCTGTTTCGGCCGTAATCGCATTCGAGATTTGTGCTGTCGGTGACAAACTCGAGTCCGTTCTGTTGACAAAAATCCTCCACCTGCTCTCTTGAGCAGTTTATGAGCGGACGGATAATGTTATCCCTGACGGGAGGAATTCCGCACATGCCTTTAAGACCCGAGCCGCGGCACAGCCGCATGACCATTGTCTCGACGTTGTCCGACAGGGTGTGGGCGGTGGCGATTTTTCCCCCTGCCGCACACTTTTCGAAAAATTCATATCTGACCTGCCGCCCCGCGTCCTCAAGGCAAAGCTTTCTCATCCTTGCAAGGGACGGCACGTCGGCGTGAAGACAGAAAAAAGGAATGTCCTTATTTTTGCAGAAATCCCTTGCAAAATTTTCGTCTCTTTCGGCCTCTTTTCCGCGTATTCCGTGGTTTATGTGGGCGGCGCAAAGGGAAAATCCCAGCTCGTCCTTTAAAAGGTAAAGGGCGTAGAGCAGCGCGGTGGAATCGGCTCCGCCGGAAAATCCGACCGCCACCTTATCGCCTTTTTTTATCATGCCGTTTTCGCAAATTGTTTTGCGAACCGAGTCAAGAAAATCAATATTCATCGTATTCGTTCTTTTCAATGGTGACAAAACGGGCAAATCTGCCGTCCCAATACATCTTGACGGTGCCTGTTTCGCCGTGGCGGTGCTTGGCGATTATGACCTGTGCCTCGTTTTCGTCCACCTCTTCGCCCTCGCTCCCGTCTTTATAATATCCGGGGCGGTGAAGCATTATGACAATGTCGGCGTCCTGCTCGATTGCGCCCGACTCACGAAGGTCGGAAAGCTGGGGGACGTGGGAAACGCCGCGCCCCGTTCCCGCACGGGAAAGCTGCGAACAGACCACAACGGGAATGGCAAGCTCTTTGGCCATGATTTTAAGGTCTCTCGTCATTTCCTGAACCTGAACGGCGCGGTTGTCGGATTTTGTCACGGGGGTGAGCAGCTGAAGATAGTCGATAAAAACAACGTCGGGCTTGTTGCGGCGAACCTTGGCCTTGATTTGCTGGACCGTTATGGCCGACGATTCGTCGACGAAAATTTTCGCATTGTAAAGCTCGCCCGTCGCGGTAGCTATGCGGTCCCATTCGTCGGGGGTAAGACCGCCCTTTCTCAGTCTGCTTATTCCCACCGAGGAATCGAGGGAAAGGAGCCTTTGGGCAAGCTGGTCTCTCGACATTTCAAGCGAGAAAAAGGCAATTCTTTTGCCGGTCTTGGCGGCGTTGCGGGCGAGATTTAATATAAAGCTTGTTTTGCCCATGCCGGGACGGGCTCCGACGATAATAAGATCGGATTTGTTAAGGCCGCCGATCATGGCGTCAACGTCGGAAAATCCCGTGGGGATTCCCGCAAGCTTTTTACGCTGCTCGGGGTCGTCGAGTGCGGTCAGATGATCGAGTGTCTCGGTGGCGAGAATGTCCTTGATGACCACAAGGTCGGAGTTTTCCTGCCCTTTTCTTATGTCGTAAAGCCGCTGCTCGGCGGCGTCAAGCTGAAGCTCTGCCGAATCGGTGCCCTCGGTGGCGGATGTCACTATTTCCCGACCGACCTTTATGAGCGAACGAACAAGAAATTTTTCATAAACCACCTGGGCGTAGGAACGCACGTTTGCCACCGACGGAACAAGCTGTGCCAGCTGGGCAAGATATTCCTTTCCGCCCGCCTGTTCATAGCTTCCCGACGAGCGAAGCTCTTCAAGAATGGTGACAAAGTCCATGGGCTTGTTGAGCTGCGACATGGCAAAAAGGGTGCTGAAAATGGCTTTGTGTTGGGGCAGATAAAAGTGCTCGGGTTTAAGCTCGGCCACCTTTTCGTCGTTCATGCAGTTGGGATCGAGCAGCACGGCGCCCAGCACCGATTGCTCCGAATCGAGACTGTATGGGGCGTTCAACCCCTCGTAAATGTTGTCAAATTCCGACACAAAATCACCCCGAAAGTTATATTCGGTTAATTATATCATACTTTGATTTTTCGGTCAAGCACCGCCGATTTTCTTTAAAAAATGTAAAAACCCAATCCAAAAAACGGAAAACAAAATAATATTCAATAAAAATACTTGCACTTTCAAATGATTATGGTATAATTTAACGTGAGAATGGTCGAATTAAGGTTCGGCCGATTTACAATTGGAGGAAAAGAGAATGAAAACAATGAAAAAAGTGCTTTCGGTTGTGCTTGCGGTTGCAATGCTGGCCTGCTCCATGGCGATTGCCGCCTCGGCCGACGGAAGCTACGTAAACGTCAAGACCTGGGGAGCGGCCGAGTTCTCCGACTTTGCCGGCAACGGACTTACTTCCGACGCCGATCATGCCGTGCTTGTCCGCCGGAAATCGGTGGGCTGGCAGGGATACGGAATTTACGGTATGCCCTCCGGCGGCTGGTTCTTCTATGTTCACAGCGCTATCGTGCTCGGCAAGGAAACCGCAAAGGAC
>URYV01000169.1 GCA_900552285.1 uncultured Oscillospiraceae bacterium | reverse complement strand
ATTTTTGTCATTCGAAAGTTTGTCATTCGGGGCATTTTGATTGCGCGGAGAAAACATCCGCAAAGCTATCTGTACATCGGACTCACCTCAAAATTAAATGCGAAAAATATGTTTTTATCCTTTCAACCGTATTTTACCTTATTTTTCCGAAACTGTCAATAAAAATATAGCGAAACACAGTACAAATATTGCGAAAATTTTCGGATATATTGCACAATGAATAAGAACAGCGAAAGGAGCGAAAGACCTTATCCGAGGCGGAAAAATAAAAATCAAAAAAACACTTTAAAAAAATTTCTTTGTGTGATACAATAGTATCTGTATTGAAAACGGAGGCGAATGCTATGAAATATATTGTTCTTTTGTGCGACGGCATGGCGGATTATCCCCTGCCCGAGCTTTCAAACCAAACTCCCCTTGAGGCGGCGAAAAATCCCGCCATGGAGAGCCTTGCAAAAACCGCCGAAATCGGTCTTGCAAAGACCGTTCCCGACGGCATGAAGCCGGGAAGCGACGTGGCAAACCTGTCGGTTATGGGCTATGACCCGGCAAAATATTATACCGGCCGTTCTCCCCTGGAGGCCGCCAACATGGGTATTGCCCTTGACGACTGCGACGTGGCGATTCGCTGCAATCTCGTCACCTTAAGCGACGAGGAAAATTTCGAGGACAAAACCATGGTCGACTATTGTGCCGGCGATATTTCGTCAAAAGAGGCCGCCGAGATAATAAAGTCGGTCAACGAGGCGCTGTCAAACGAAAAATACAGTTTTTATCCCGGCGTGAGCTACCGCCATTGCCTTGTGTGGAAAAGCGGCAGCGTCGACATCGGAACGCTCACCCCTCCTCATGACATAAGCGGCCGCGTTATCGGTCCCTATCTCGACAGGGACGAGGGCGCAAAAGAGCTTATCGAAATGATGAAAAAGAGCGGCGAGGTGCTTAAAAATCATCCCGTCAATCTCAAGAGAATAAGCGAGGGCAAGCGTCCCGCCACCCATATCTGGCTTTGGGGTCAGGGCAAAAAAGCCGTGCTTGACGACTTCTACGTCAAAAACGGGCTTAAGGGCTCGGTGGTTTCGGCCGTCGACCTTGTCCAGGGAATCGGTACCTGCGCCAATATGCACGTCTGCAAGGTGGAGGGTGCCACCGGCTATATCGACACCAATTTCGAGGGAAAAATGCAGGCCGCTTTCGATGAACTCAAAAACGGTCAGGACTATGTTTATATTCATGTGGAGGCTCCCGACGAGTGCGGCCACAGAGGAGAAATCCAAAACAAGGTCAGAGCCATTGAGGAAATCGATAACAAGATTCTCGCTCCGCTGCTTGAAAAGCTCAAGGGACTTGACGATTTCACCATTCTCATAATGCCCGACCATCCAACCCCCCTTTCCACCATGACCCACGCCTCCGACCCGGTTCCTTATCTGCTCTACCGCAGCAATAAGCCGGTCAAGTCGGCGGGAATTTTCAGCGAAAAGGGCGCGAAGGACAGCGGCATTTATGTGGAAAAGGCCTGCACGCTTATTGAAAAAATGAAGGAAAATTAGGGGATTTTAAGGGTATGAAAATCGGATTTGACAACGATCTGTATATAAAAAAGCAAAAGGAATACATAACCGAGCGCATTAAAAAATTCGGAAACAAGCTCTATCTTGAATTCGGCGGAAAGCTGTTTGACGACTATCACGCCGCAAGGGTGCTTCCAGGCTTTGACCTTAACGGCAAGGTCAGGCTTCTTCGGGAATTCAACGACCAGGCCGAGGTTATTTTCTGCATAAACGCCGCCGACATCGAAAAGAAAAAAATCCGTGCCGATTTCGGAATTTCCTATGACATGGACGTGCTCCGTCTCATAGACAATTTAAGAGGTATGGACATTTCGGTCAACAGCGTGGTAATAACTCAGTATGCCGGTCAGCCCTCTGCCGAGGCTTTTCGCAAAAAGCTTGAAATGCGCGGCGAGAAATGTTATTTCCATTATCCCATAAAGGGTTATCCTCTCGATGTGGAGCGCATTGTCAGCGACGAGGGCTACGGCGCAAATCCCTATATCGAGACCACCCGCCCCCTTGTGGTCATCACCGCTCCAGGCCCCTGCAGCGGCAAGCTTGCCACCTGCCTTTCCCAGCTTTATCACGAATATAAGCGCGGAGTGAACGCCGGCTATGCCAAGTTTGAGACCTTCCCCATATGGAACATTCCGCTCAAGCACCCGGTTAACGTGGCTTATGAGGCCGCTACCGCCGACCTTAAGGACGTCAACATGATCGACCCGTGGCACCTTGAGGCCTATGGCAAGACCACCGTCAACTATAACCGCGACATCGAGGTTTTCCCGGTGGTCAACAATATTCTGACCAAAATCACCGGCCAGCCCGGGCTTTATAAGTCGCCCACCGACATGGGCGTCAACATGGCGGGCTACGGAATTTGTGACGACGATGCCGTCAGGGATGCCGCCAAGCAGGAGATAATCCGCCGCTATTTCAAGGCCCGCTGCGATTATAAGCAGGGCAGAGGCGACATGGAAACGGTGGAAAGAATCGAATCGCTCATGAACGAGCTTGAGCTTTCCACAAACGACCGCAAGGTCGTGGCTCCGGCTCTTGCAAAGGCCGAAAAAAGCGGCGAACACGCCGTGGCGATAGAGCTGCCGAACGGTAAGATCGTTACCGGCCGCTCGGGTGAGCTGCTGACCGCTTCTGCCGCCGCCGTGCTCAATTCGGTCAAGGAAATGGCGGGAATAAGGGACGAAATGCTGCTTATGTCTCCCGTCGTGCTTGAACCTATAATAAAAATGAAAACCGAAATTCTCCGCTCAAAGCAAAAGGTGCTGAATCTCAACGACGTGCTGCTTGCGCTGAGTATCTGCGCCGCCACAAATCCCGTGGCGAGTCTTGCCGTCACCGAGCTTAAAAAGCTCAAAAACTGCGAGGCCCACGCAAGCTGTATGCTGACCTCCGCCGACGACGGCGCCCTTCGCAGCCTCGGTCTCAACGTCACCTGCGAGGCCGAATATCCCTCGTCCGACCTTTATTATGTTTAAAAGTCTGTTGCTTAAGTAAGATGCCCCTTAAAAACTCTTTTGTGAAACCCTCTTGACAAGGGGGGGGGCTACAATATATGCATAATTTGTAAACGACAATTCGGTTTGCAAAAATTTCAAGGAGGAAGAAATATGAACAGCAAAAACACCAAAAGAGCACTTGTGTCAAGCGCTCTGGCTATGCTC
>URYV01000168.1 GCA_900552285.1 uncultured Oscillospiraceae bacterium | reverse complement strand
GTCAACCAATTGGATAAATTCCACTATCTGAGCCGTAAGGACGGAGGCAACGGAACATTGTTGAAAGGAACCGTTTCATATAGTATGGACAAAGAACACTGGACTGAAGCCGGTGCATTTGAATGGAACCGCAAGGATGAGGTGAAAGTATTTACATTCACAGAACGTCCGACTGCACGTTACATCAAACTTTCTGTAACAGAAGGTGTTGGTAATTATGGTTCCGGTCGTGAACTGTATGTATTCAAAGTTCCCGGAACTGAAAGTTACTTGCCAGGCGCCGACGCAGTTCCCGTTTTGACAAATCTTCCGTTGAGGAAAAAGAGCTGCATACTTCTCGATTTTCTCGCGGCCATGGGCTTTGACACAAAGCCGCTGACACAAACGCCGTCCGACTCATAATCAACGGGAATAAGCCCCGAGGCAAACTCCCGCCCGTAAACCGCGTAAATTGCGGAAAGCAGCTTTCCGTCACCCGGAGCGGAGAGGGTCTCTTTCCCCTCTCTGATAAAGCGAACGGCAACCTCGGGATGGGAAAGAGCCATGCGGTCGAGCACATCCGCCACGGCATTGGCCTCGGAAACATTTTTCTTCAAAAATTTCATTCGCGCGGGAGTGTTGTAAAAAAGGTCGCGAACGACAATTGTCGTTCCGTTGGGGCAACCGGCATCGTCAAGAAGTTTTTCGGTTCCGCCCTCGATAACATATCTTGTTCCAAAGGGCTCATCGGCCGTTTTGGTCAGAATATCGACTCTGGAAACCGCCGAAATGCTGGCAAGAGCCTCTCCCCTGAATCCGAGAGTCATAATGGAATTAAGGTCGCTTTCGTCGGCAATTTTACTTGTCGCATGGGGTAAAAAGGCGTTTTTTATGTCCTCGCGGGAAATGCCGCAGCCGTTATCGGTTATACGAATGTAGGAAATACCGCCGTTTTGTATTTCCACGGTAACCGAGGTTGCTCCGGCGTCAATGCTGTTTTCCACAAGCTCCTTGACGGCGGATGCAGGCCGCTCCACTACCTCTCCGGCAGCGATAAGATCGGCCGTATGTTTGCTTAAAACGTTTATTTTCGGCATTTTCCCACCTCACTTTAAAATTCAAATAAAATTACATTTTGTCGGCCTCTTTTTTCAGCTCATAAAGCTTATTCATTGCCTCAATGGGCGTCAGTGTGTCAAGGTCGACGGCTTTAAGCTTTTCGATAACAGGATTTTCGAAGGACGACATGAGCGACAGCTGCATTCCGTCGTCGGCGGGGGCGGCCGAATGTTCCGACATGCTGCCGTGCTCACCCGATTCAAGCTCGGAAAGGATTTCCTTGGCTCTTTTGACAACGGTTTTGGGCACCCCGGCAAGGGCGGCAACCTCAATGCCGTAGCTTCTGTCGGCTCCGCCGGGGACAATTCTCCGCAGGAAGGTTATGTCGTCTCCCCTCTTTTTGACGGCTATGTTAAAATTGTTAACGCCCTCAAGGGTTCCGGCAAGACAGGTAAGCTCATGATAATGTGTGGCAAACATGACCTTTGCGCCGAGTTTTTTTGAAACAATATATTCAAGAACGGCCTGTGCAATGGACATTCCGTCAAAGGTGGATGTCCCTCGGCCGATTTCGTCGAGAATAAGCAGGCTGTGTTTGGTGGCATTTTTAAGTATTCCGGCCACTTCGTTCATTTCGACCATAAAGGTCGACTGACCCGAGAAAAGGTCGTCGGAGGCGCCCACCCTTGTAAACACGGCGTCGACAATACCGATTTTGGCATAGCTTGCCGGCACGAAGGAGCCTATCTGGGCCATTATTGTAATAAGGGCCACCTGCCGCATATATGTGGATTTACCCGCCATATTCGGTCCCGTTATGACTGCACAGCGGTTTTTACCCATGTCAAAATGCGTATCGTTGGACACAAACGGAGTTTTTATAACCGTCTCCACAACGGGATGTCTACCCTCTTTGATTTCGATTTTTCCGTCGTCGGAAATTTCGGGGCGGCAATAGTTCTTTTGCCTTGCCACAAGGGCAAAGGACGTCAGAACGTCAAGGCGGGCAACCGCCTTTGCGGTTTTCTGAACCCGTTCGAATTCGGCGGCAATGCGGCTTCTCACATCCGTAAAGAGCTCGTGCTCAAGACGAATGGAGCGTTCCTTTGCTCCCAAAATTCTTTGTTCGAGGTTTTTAAGCTCCTCGGTTATATATCTTTCGGCATTTGCCGTTGTTTGCTTTCTTATGTAATCGTCGGGAGTGAGATGCTTAAAGGAATTGGTTATTTCAATATAGTATCCGAAAACCTTGTTATATCCCACCTTGAGATTTTTTATTCCGGTTCGTTCGCGTTCTCTTGCTTCGACCGCGGATACGGTGCTGCTTCCGCCGTTCATGTCGTCACGGAGAAGGTCGAGGTCGGCGTTATAGCCTTCCTTTATAATACCTCCGTCTCTCATAATGGCGGGAGCCTTTTCGGCAATGCACTTACCCACAAGCTCGCATATATCGTAAAGCTCGTCGATGTCCTTATGTATCTCCTTAAGCATGGAGGATTTTGAATTTTGAAGCAGCTCCTTAAGCTTCGGAAGATGAGACGCGGCAGAGGCAAGGGACAAAAGATCCGGAGCGTTTGCGCTTGAATAAACCACCCTTGTCATAAGACGCTCGATGTCAAAAACTCCCGAAAGCAGATCGTTTATTTCATAGCAAAGGGCCGTATCGTCATAAAGCTCCTCAACCGCCGAAAGACGTCTTGTTATCGCGGCGGGATTTATAAGGGGCTGTTCAAGCCAGGAGCGAAGCATACGCTTGCCCATGGCGGTATTGGTCTTGTCAAGCACCCAAAGAAGCGAACCCTTCTTTTCCTTGGAACGCATGGTTTCGAAAAGCTCGAGATTTCGTCTTGCGGAAAGGTCAAGCTTCATGAACTGGGAGCTTGCGTATATTTCGATTTTGGTTATGTTTTCAAGGCCGGTCATTCTTGTGGCAAAGAGGTATTCAAGGGCACATCCCGCTGCGCCGACAGCCTCTTTTTTGCCGTCAAGCCCGAGATCCCCGAGGTCTTTTGCGGAAAAATGATCGGTCAGAGCTTTTTCACAGCGGGAAAAATCAAATTTTTCCTCCTCAAGCCTGCCAGATCAAGCTCGTGCCCGTGAACGCGCCCTACTTCAACGGGGCAAAGCTGCTCATCGCGGCAGACTGCACGGCCTATAAGAGCTTTTTATGCAGGAAACCAATGATTTCTTACGAACACTCGGCCTTTGA
>URYV01000167.1 GCA_900552285.1 uncultured Oscillospiraceae bacterium | reverse complement strand
GAGCACGGCTGCGGCAAGCCCGACTGCAAGGTCGGCTGCGACTGCGACCGCTACATGGAAGTGTGGAACCTGGTGTTCAGCCAGTTCGATTCCGACGGCAAGGGAAATTATACCCCCCTCGACCATCCCAACATAGACACAGGAATGGGTCTTGAACGTCTTGCCTGCGTTATGCAGGGGGTGGACAACCTCTTTGAGGTCGACACCGTTCAGCGCATAATGAAGCACATAAGCAGCATTGCCGGCGTGACATATAAGCAGGACGAGAAAACCGACGTTTCTCTCCGCGTTATTACCGACCACATCCGCTCCACAACCATGATGATAGGCGACGGCGTTATGCCGTCAAACGAGGGCAGAGGATATGTTCTTCGCCGTCTCATCCGCCGCGCCGCAAGACACGGACGTCTGCTCGGAATCGAACATCCCTTCCTTTCCGAGGTCGTTTCCACCGTTATCGAGGAAAACAAGGCCTATCCCGAGCTTGCCGAAAAGAAGGACCTTATCATTCGCGTTGTAAAGGAAGAGGAAGAAAGCTTCGGACGGACGATAGACAAGGGTATGCAGCTGCTTTCCGAGCTTATGAGCGATTCGGACAAAAAGGAAATTTCCGGAGCCGACGCCTTCAAGCTTTACGATACATACGGATTCCCCCTCGACCTGACCAAGGATATTCTCGAGGAAAAGGGCATGACGGTTGACGAGGCAAGCTTTGAGCAGCTCATGAAGGAACAGAAGCAGCGCGCAAGAGACGCCCGCAAAAATGCCGGAGCGGAGGCATGGGACGACGGCGGAGTCCAGCTTGACGTTGAAAAAACCGAATTTGTGGGTTATGACACCCTTTGCTGCGACGCGAAAATCGAGGCCGTGGTAAACGGCGGTGAAAAGGCCGCTCTTGCCGCGGAGGGAGAAAACGCCGTCATAATTCTTAACAAGACCCCCTTCTACGGAGAAAGCGGCGGTCAGGCGGGCGACTGCGGACGGCTGACAAACGAGCGGGGCGGAATTTTCAAGGTGGAAACCACAGCCAAAAACGCTCAGGGCGTATATCTTCATATCGGCAAGGTGGAAAAGGGAACCTTTGAGCTTTCCGATAAGGTGACCGCCGAGGTTTGTGCAAAGACAAGAGAGGCCACCATGAGAAACCACACGTCGGCTCACCTTATGCAGGCCGCTCTTCGCAAGGTGCTGGGCACCCATGTGGAACAGGCGGGTCAGCTTGTAAACGGCAAGCGTATGCGTTTCGATTTCACCCATTTTTCGGCCCTCACTCCCGATGAGCTCAAAAAGGTCGAAAACCTTGTCAACGTGGAAATTCTCCGCGGCGAGGACGTCGTTATAAAGGAAATGCCCATTGAAGAGGCCAAAAAGATGGGCGCAATGGCGCTTTTCGGAGAAAAGTACGGCGACGTGGTAAGAGTCGTAAAGGCCGGGGACTTTTCCACCGAGCTTTGCGGCGGAACCCATGTATCCAACACCTCTAAAATTGGTCTTTTCCGAATCGTTTCGGAAACCTCGGTGGCGGCGGGAGTGCGCCGTATCGAGGCCGTGACCGGCACGGGAGTGCTCGAACTTCTCGACGGCTATGAGGAGACGGTTAAAAACACCGCCTCGGCGCTTAAATCCGGCATCGGCGACATTGCCGAAAAGGCAAAAGCAACCGTTGCCGAGCTTAAGGAAAAAGACAGAATCATAGAAAGCCTTGAGGCAAAGCTTGCCGGCGGCCAGCTTGACGAGCTTATTTCAAAGGCCGAGGACATAAAGGGCATAAGCCTTGTGACCGGAAAGCTTAATGTGGACGAGCCCGACGCTCTCCGTTCGGCTGCCGACCAAATCAAGGACAACCCCTCGGCTGTGGCTTTGCTTGCCTGCGTCACCAAAAAGGGAACGGTTTCCTTCGCGGCGGCCTGCGGCAAAGAGGCGGTCGCAAAGGGCGCTCATGCGGGCAATCTTGTCAAGGCGGCGGCTGTCATTGCCGGAGGAAACGGCGGCGGACGCCCCGACAGCGCCATGGCGGGCGGCAAGGACAGCTCCAAAATCGAGGAGGCTCTTGCCTCGGCGGGAGCAACCCTCTCTGCACAGCTCAAATAATTTTTGTAAAGCAAATTTGACCTTTCGTGAAAACGGAAGGTCTTTTTTTACTTTGTTTTTACCTTTTAAGGATTTTGGACTTTACAAGCGGGCGGTATTATATAGGCGTAGTCAAAAAACAAGCAAACAAAAAATCTAAGGAGTAAAGAAAAATGAAAAAGACAAAAATTTTGGGACTTATCCTGGCAGCCGCGGTTGCGGCAGCCTCCTTCGCATCCTGCGGAAGCTCTGCGGGAGATAACAGCGGTACCGAGTCGGCAGCCTCCAAAACAGCCCTTTCGGGAACGGTAGCCACCGACGGCTCCACCTCCATGGAAAAGGTCATCGGCGCTCTCGGGGAAGCCTTTACCTCCGAGAACAGCAGTGTAAACTTCACCTACAATCCCACCGGCTCGGGTACCGGAATTACCGCCATAAGCGAGGGCCGCTGCGACATCGGACTTTCAAGCCGCTCCCTTAAGGACGAGGAAAAGGCAAAGGGTCTTGAGGAAACGGTTCTTGCCCTCGACGGAATTGCAATGATTGTTAACCCCGCAAATGAAATTTCCGATTTGACGGTCGACCAAATCGCCAAAATCTACACCGGCGAAATCACCAACTGGAAGGATGTCGGCGGAAAAGACGCCGAAATCGTGGTCATCGGACGTGAGGCCGGAAGCGGCACGAGAGACGGCTTTGAATCCATTACAAAGACTGCCGAAAAGTGCCAATACCGTCAGGAGCTGACCTCCACCGGCGACGTTATAACCACCGTTTCCCAAAACCCCGACGCCATCGGATATGCCTCTCTTGCCTCGGTCAAAAACACCGTCAAGGCCTTGAATGTGGACGGCGTGACCCCCACCGAGGAAACCGTTAAAAACGGCAGCTATAAAATTCAGCGCCCCTTCGTGCTGGTTACCAAATCCGGTGTGACTTTGTCCGACGCGGCTCAGGCCTTCTTCGACTATGCCACCTCGGCAAAGGCAAGCGAAATAATCGCTGCCGCCGGCGCAACCCCCGTAAAATAAACAAAAAAACAATGCTTAGGGAGCAAACGGTTTGTGTTTGCTCCCCTGTTTATAAGGTGAAAAAATGAAAAACAGACAAAAGCTTTTTGAAAATGTCGTTCACGGCGTTTTTCTTATTCTCGGGCTTGCGGCTGTGGCGGCCGTGCTG
>URYV01000166.1 GCA_900552285.1 uncultured Oscillospiraceae bacterium | reverse complement strand
CCCTGCTAAGGGCGTAGGTCGGGTAACCGGCGCGAGAGTTCGAGTCTCTCCTTCTCCGCCAATCCCGAAGGCGAAAGTCTTCGGGATTTTTTCTTACAGTTTAGAGGTAAATATTCACAAAGGAGCTGACATGATTTGAATAAAATTGAAGGAAATGTCATACGCTTTGCCGAAAAAAACCGAGCCGTCCTGTTCTTCGGTATAATAAGCCTGCTCGCTTTTTACATTCGCTTTGCCGGGTTTGATTATGTAAGCGGCGATATGAGCGCCTTTCTTATCCCGTGGTTCAATCAGATAAGGGACGGCGGGGGAATAGTCTCTCTTAAAAGTCAAATCGGAAATTATAATATTTTTTATCAGACTCTCATTGCCTTTTTAACATATTTTAAAATTGACTGCGTGTGGCTTTATAAGCTGCTTTCCGTTGTTTTCGACTATCTTCTTGCCTTTTTCGCCGCCGACTTTGTTGGGGAAATGTGCGGTTTTAAGCGGTTCACCTTTAAGCATAATCTCGTTTACACCGTCATTCTTATGCTCCCCACCGTTTTCCTCAATTCCGGCTTTTGGGGTCAGTGCGATTCCATATACTGCTTTTTCCTGCTCATGACCCTTTATCGCTTTTATAAGGAAAAATATATTTCGGCCTTTGTCTTTTTCGGTCTTGCTCTCGGCTGCAAATTCCAGGCCGCATTCCTCGCTCCCTTTATTGTGATTTATTATTTCTATAAAAAACGGTTCACGATTTTGGGCTTTTTCCTGTCCTTCACGGTCTTTCTGTCCACGGGAATTTTCGGATATATCTTCGGCCGCAGCCTTGTCGAGCCGATACAGATTTATCTGACCCAAAGCGGAACATATAAGGATATGTATAAAAACGTATACAGCTTTTGGTGTCTTGTTGCGAAACAGGGAGAGACAAACTGGGAATATCTTCACACCGCCGCTATGGTTTTGACTCTCACAATCTGCGGGCTTGCGCTTTACACGGTCATGTCGGGAATAATCAAGATAAACACCGCCGAAAAATTCCTCGGCGTCGCCGCCTGGAGCTTTTGGGCGCTTGTGTATTTCCTCCCCGAAATGCACGAGAGATATACATATATGGTCGATATTCTGCTTGTTTTGCTCACCTTTGTTTCGAGAAAATATCTCAAATACGCGCTCCTTTCCTGCACCCTTTCCACCATGACCTACGGAAGATTCCTTTTCGGTATGGGAACCTTTGAAATCTGGTTCTCCGCCCTTTATCTCGCTGCCTTCGTGTGGTTTGCCTATGAGTTTTTAAGGGATAATTCCGAAAGGAAAAAGGTCTGCGTAAATGCTGCCGGCGGGGAAGAGTCCTCGCAAAATCAAAAAGAGCCGTCGGAGGCCATTTTTGCAAAGGACGATGAAAAGGTCGGGATATTTCACGTCACCGATGAAAACTGAATTTTAAAATTGTGAAAAAAGACTGTTCTGTTACGAACAGTCTTTTTGTTTTAAACGATAATCCGAGTTTGAAACAATCGCCTATTTTGTTCAATATAAGTAAAAATTGATTTTTTGTAAATTTGCTGTTGACAATACCTCGGGGAAGGGGTTACAATATATGTATAAATTGTAAAGCCCTTACGGTTTATAATTTTTTAGGAGGAAAAGAGTATGAACAGCAAAAACACAAAAAGGGCGCTTGTTTCAAGCGTGATTGCAATGGCACTGTGCCTTGCAATGCTTGTCGGAACCACCTTCGCATGGTTCACCGACACCGCATCCACGAGCGTCAACACCATTCGTTCGGGAAGCCTTGATGTGGCTCTCGAAATGCAAAAGGCCGACGGCACCTGGGAAAATGCCGAGGGCAAAACCCTCGATTTCAAAAAGGCCGCCGGTGCAGAGGCCGAAAAAATCCTTTGGAAGCCGGGCTGCAGATACAACCCAAAATGAGCCTAAGACTCTCGATATAAGCATGAAAGGCCTTGCCGAAGATAATGACAAGCTTATAAAAGTTGAGTTTTTCATTGAAAAGGGTCTTTCTCTTTTGGAGATAAATCACAACGGCCGTCGAATGAGCAGGTGCTCGGCACTTAAGTGGCTTGACGCCGACCAGGAATTTTATTACGATTCTGCAACGGGTCTTGTGACGATGCTCACCAAAACCTTTTCGCCTTTCACATACACTTCCGATAAATTTTATTGGGACGACAAAAAGGCAGAAAGCTATAAAAATCCCGTCGATACACTAAACAAGATTATTACCGTCGCATCGGCCGAAGAACTTGCTCTTTTCAAATATGAAATCACGGATAAAAAGGTCGATTACAGCGGATATACGCTGAACATAACAAATGACATCGACCTCGGAAGGGGCTTTTGGCGTCCCATCGATCCCATAAAGGGAATGACAATCAACGGCAACGGACATAAAATAAGTAATTTGCTTGTCAGAAGCTGCACAAATTCAAGCGGATACGGTTTCGGTTTTATCGGCAATGCTTCGGGAACGGTCAACATTCGTGATTTGACCTTTGACGGAGCCGATGTGGCAATGGGCAAGGGATATGTTTATTACGGAAATGTCGGTTCGATCGTGCTCGCTTATGCATACGGAACCACCACCTTTGACAATGTCCGTGTTGTCAACAGCTCCCTTAACGGCTATGGTAAAATCGGTATGCTGCTCGGAATGGGCGCCGACCCGGGCGTGAAAATAACCTTTAAAAATTGCGTGTCCCAAAACAATATTATCCGTGCCGTTTATAACATGGGAGGTCTTGCCGGCAATATTCAGCGCGGAAACGGTTCTGACAACGCAACGGTTGAAAACTGTACGGTCAGCGGCATTGATGTAGTCTATGACTCCAGAGAAAGTTATGTTGACATACAAAATGCCGAAGCTACCTTGAAGTCAAATGATAAAAAAGACGGAACCGATGTTGCAAAAACGATTTCGGGCAAATGGTGGATTTGCGACGGATATTATTGGGGCGGATATGCCGATTACTGTATTTCCTACGGAAATTCCTCATACGACGCTCCCGTCAGCGGATATGGTTCAAGCCTTGCAAACAGCGAATATTGCGTCAATAAGTAAGAAAATCTGATGTGTCTGCCGTTTTTCCAAAAAGAAGGGAGAAACGGCAGGTTTTTATAAGCCGTCTGTGTTTTACCGAGAAAATAAATTTAAAAAAATTTTAATTTGGGTCTTGATTTTTGCGGCGAGATGTGATAATATAATCGAGCTGTGAGAAATGCGCCAATAGCTCAGCCGGATAGAGTGTTTGGCTACGAACCAAAAGGTCGGGGGTTCGAATCCCTCTTG
>URYV01000165.1 GCA_900552285.1 uncultured Oscillospiraceae bacterium | reverse complement strand
AGGGAGGCTTGAATGTACAATGCCTATGTTTTTTCTGATGTAGGAAAATATGAAGTCGGTTTTTTGCTTGGTTTTGGTGCCCTTATAAAAACTCGAAAACAGGTTTTAGCTTAGCCCCGGCTCCCTTGTGTAAAGGGAGCTGTCAGCGAAGCTGACTGAGGGATTGCAAGTTTCCGAATATGCCCCTAATTTATCACCTGTTGCTGTTTGAGTTGCTTGTTCGGATATGTGCGCTAAGGAAGATTTATTTCGTCCTTAATTGTTTTGGCGTTAAAGAATCCCTTTTTGTTGGTTTCACTTACATATTTAACGTCGATAACGCCCTGCCCCTGCTCGGAATCGGCAACCTTCATACAGAATTTTAGTTTATATTCAAGCAAATCGGCGCTGCCGAGACTTAACACAAAATTTTCCTTATAAAGCAGTCTTATGTCCGACAAATCGGTCATGTCGATTACCGATATATCGGTAATTCCGCTGCTTTCGGCGGCGCTTTTAAGCTTTTCAAGGCTTTGCTTTGCTTCATCGGAAATGCCGAGCTCATCTCCCGCTTCGGCCGACGTTATTTCAAGCCCCACAACCGTGGGAGACGATTTTTCGTCGGTCTGCTCAAGCACCTTAAGGCTTTCCGAAAGACTGAGAAAGCTTTCGCCGTATTTCACGCAAAGTGCGGGCGTTTCGCTTTCCACCGTGATTTTCACCGATGACGGTAAAATTCTCTTTACCTCGGCCGACTTTACAAAAGGAAGCTTTTTGCATATTTTCGACGAGATTTCATCGGGAGAGAGCGACAGCATACTTTGCCCCGTATACACCCCCGCCGCATCGATTATTTGCTCGGAGGAATAATTGCTCTCCCCCGCCGTCTCGATTTTCTGCACCTTGAAAAGCACGGTATAGCAGAGACACACGGCAAGTGTAATAAATATAAGAATGAGCAAAACATAGGTCAGTATTTTTCCGTTTCTCGCCTTTTTCGCCCTTTTTTTACGGTTTTGCTCTCTGCCCTCTTCGGAACGACGCTGCCGCTGCTGTTCGGGAGAAAGACGTCTTTTGTTATCGGTCATACTGTTCCTTTCCTTTGCTTACTTTTATATCGGCGCCGAGTTTTTCAAAATTTTCGGCGAAATTTTCATATCCGCGTTTTATGTATTCCACATGGCCGACGGTGGTCACCGAATCGGCGCAAAGACCCGCAACCGCAAGAGCCGCGCCGCCGCGAAGATCGGTGGCCTCGACATTTGCCCCGGTCAGCCTACCCACTCCCTCGACAACGGCCACCCTTCCCTCAACTCGGATTTTGGCTCCGAGTCTTGTAAGCTCGCCGGCCTGTCTGAAACGGTTTTCAAATATATTTTCCACAAAAACCGTTGTTCCCTCCGACACGGCGGCCATGGCCATAAGGGTCGGCTGAGCGTCGGTGGGAAAGCCGGGATAAACGCCGGTTCTGACCTCGGAGAGAGCAAAAGGACGGTTTTTAAATTCACATTCGATTGCCTTGCCGCTTATCTTTATGTCGCCTCCCGCCTGTTTAAAAAACGGAAGAGCGGAATAAAGGTGGGTCGGCTCGATACTGTTTATTCTGATTTTACCGCCACAGGCACCAACGGCGGACAGATACGTTGCGGCGGCGATGCGGTCGGGAATCACCCTGTGCTCGCAGCCGTGAAGTCTGCTTACGCCCTCGATTTCCACCGTGCTTTCCCCCGCACCGTAAATTTTTGCTCTGCAGGCCGTCAGAAAATTTGCAAGGTCGGCTATTTCAGGCTCTCTCGCGGCATTTCTTATAACCGTTTTTCCCTCGGCCTTTACGGCGGCAAGCATTATATTTTCGGTGGCTCCGACGCTGGGGAAAGGCAAATCGATTTCACAGCCCTTCATCGGCTTTTTCAAAAAGCAGTCGAGACGGCCGTGACTTTCCTCAATTTCAAGACCCATTTTCCGAAGCGAGCAAAGATGAATATCGATGGGACGCGGGCCGAGCTCGCAGCCGCCCGGGAAGGAAAGCAAAGCGCACCCGCATTTTGAAACGACGGCGCCGAGAAAAATTATCGACGAGCGCATTTCTCTCATAAGCCTGTCGGGCACCTCGCGGCACATAAATCCTCCGGCGTCAACCGAAAGAGAGCTTCCCGCCCGAATCACCTTACAGCCGAGATATTCAAGAATTTTCACGGCCGCCGAAACATCGGTAATGTCGGGGCAATTATGTATAATACAGGGACTTTCGCACAGTATCGCCGCCGCGAGAATGGGCAGCGCGCTGTTTTTTGCCCCCTGAAGCTCAAGCTCTCCGAAAAGACTTTTCCCGCCCTTTATGCGAATGCGTTCCATAGCCTCCACCTCTTAAAACAAACTGTAATACAGTTTATTCGGTAAAGGCCGTAAGGTTACGGCATTACATTAAAGCAGCGCGGTTATGGCCTCATAAATCCGCTTGTTCGCGTCAAGATAGGCGTCTTTCTTGGCGGCATTTCCCATTCTCTCGGTTTTGTTTCTGTCCTCAAGAAGTTCAAAAACGGTTTTATAAAGCAGGTCGCCGGTAAGCTCCTTTTCCTCAATAACAACCGCTGCACCGCGGTTTTTAAGGGTCATTGCATTGTGAAACTGATGATTTTCGGCAACATTGGGCGACGGTATGAGAATCGACGCCTTGCCCTGAGCCTCAATTTCACTGAGCGTAATCGCCCCCGCGCGGCTTATGACAAGATCGGCCGCCGCCATGCAAAGGTCCATGTCGTTTATGTATTCGGTCACCCTTATCTGCGGGTTGATAGAAAGATCCACCCCGCGCGATGTTATATCATTTATAAATCCGTCATAGGCTCCCCTGCCCGTTCCGTGGAAGTGATAATAATTCTGTCCTCCCGCATGGCGCGCCATAAGCTCGGCCACCGCCTTGTTGACCGTGTCGGCGCCGAGACTTCCGCCGAAGGAAAGTATCATGGGGCGGTTGTCTATCCCGAGCTTTTTGCGGGCCGAGGGCTTATTTGCCTCCAAAACGGCGGTGCGAACAGGATTTCCCGTCACGACATATTCCCTTTTGGGCAAAAATTTCTCCGCCTCGGGCATGGCCAGCATTACCGTATCCACATATTTGGAAAGCAGCTTTGTGGTCACGCCGGGATAGGCGTTTTGCTCATGGGTTGCCGTTTTATATCCCATTTTGTGTGCCTTGCGAAGCACCGGTCCGCAGGCAAATCCGCCGGTCCCCACAACCACGTCGGGGTTAAGCTCTCTTATTATTTTTCCGGCCTCAAAGCCGGAAGTAAACATCCTTTTGAAGGATTTCACGTTGTTTTTCAAATTGTGCGGCGTAAGCTTTCTT
>URYV01000164.1 GCA_900552285.1 uncultured Oscillospiraceae bacterium | reverse complement strand
AAAGCGCAGTTCATCCTGTCGGATCAACGAGCATTTTAACGCAGAATGTGGGGATTTTTCTCCGTCAAAATCGTATTCGTATATGTGCGTTATGGTTATAAGAAACAAAGCGGAAATCACAATAAAAAAGCAGTTCGTTTTAAAACGAACTGCTTTTTGGTGGAGCATAGCGGGATCGAACCGCTGACCTCTACACTGCCAGTGTAGCGCTCTCCCAGCTGAGCTAATGCCCCAAATTTTTGCCCTCTCTCTGACGGCAAAGGTATATTACCACAAGAGAGGACAAATTGCAAGTCTTTTTTTAAAAAATTTTCATTTTATTTTTTCTTTGAGGTTTTGTGTGAAAATCTTTATTCCGTAACCGCTATTTTAGACTTCTTCCACCTGCCGGTTTGGATATACACAACGCCGATAATCGCCGACACAATGGGAGCAAATCCCATGGCAGCCGCAATTCCCGTAAGCCCCATGTTAAGACCCCAGCTCATGGAGAAAATATAGGCCATGGGCACACGGAACACAAAGGCGTTTATGGCCGAATTCACAAGAGAAAACATGGTGTGCCCCGACCCGGTTGCAAGTCCGTTTGTGCAGAAGAAAACGCAGGCAAAAAGATAGTCAAAGCTGCAAAGGGAAATATACTTGGCACCGATTTCCATACATTGCTCGTAAAGCTCAAGGTCGGTTCCCGAAAGAGAGTTTTTATTAAGGAAAATACCCATTATCTGATTCGGGAAAAGATTTACAAGCCCGAAAACCACCACCGAAAGGGCAAGAGCAAAGCCCATACCAATCCACATGGTCTTTTTTGCGCGGTCATATTTTTTCGCGCCGATATTCTGTCCCGCCATGGAGGAAATGGACGAGGAAAGGGCTATACAGGGCAATATACCGAAGGTGTTGAGCTTTTGGCCTATACCGAGAAGGGTGGTTCCCACCGTTCCCGCAATGGCGTTTGAAATGCCGGTCAGGGCAAGGAACGAAAGGCCGGTTATGGAAAACTGAACGGCCGAGGGACATCCGATTTTGAAAATCAGATTAAGCTTGTCCTTATATATTTTAAAGGATTTAAGCTTAAAATCGAATATGAAATCACTTCTTTTAAGATAAATCATGGAAAGCACAAAGCTCAGCCCCTGGGCAACAACGGTGGCAAGAGCGGCGCCCAGCGAGCGCATACCCATATATTTGACAAAAACTATGTCGAGAATAATATTTGTGACCGTCGCAATGGCAACGAACCAGAGAGGCCGTTTGCTGTCTCCCATGCCGCGAAGAATTCCGCTGACGGCGTTATATCCGAAAATAAAGATATATCCGAAGGAGCAGCAAAGCAGATAGTTATAGGCCTCGTTAAAGGAAATATCGTCGGTGCCGAGCAGCCGCAAAATCGGCGCATTGAGCAAAATCATGAGAACCGTCAGCCCGACGCTCACAAAGGCGAAAAAGGTAAACAGCGTACTTATGGTCTTTTTTTGGCCGTCGTTGTTTTTTGCTCCCTGATACTGAGCGACAAGAACGGTGGCGCCGACAACAAATCCGGTGACGATGTTGGTTATCAGCATGGTGACCTGACCGCCTATCTGAACGCCGGAAACACCCACCGGGCCGACATACTGACCCACAACGACCATGTCAACGACGCTGTAAAGCGCCTGAAGCAGATTTGAAAAAAGAAACGGCAGCGAAAAACTTATAAGCTGTTTTACAACACTCCCCTGCGTATAATCCTTCTGAAATTTTGACATTAAAACTTTTACTCCCTTATCTTGTTTGTCCGTCTCCGAAAATGACGTATTTATATGATGTAAGTTCTTTAACTCCCATGGGACCTCTTGCATGAAGCCTGCCGGTGGAAATTCCGATTTCGGCGCCGAAGCCGAATTCTCCGCCGTCGGTAAAACGGGTGGAGGCATTTACATAAACCGCCGCCGAATCCACCGCTTTTGTGAATTTTTCGGCGTTTTCGGAATTTTCGGTTATAATGCTTTCGCTGTGGCCGGTGGAATACTTTGCAATGTGGGAAATCGCCTCATCAATATTTTTTACAACTTTAACCGAAATAATGTAATCGAGAAATTCTTTTGCGAAATCCTCCTCGGTGGCGGGCACAACGCAGTCTCCGAGAATTTCGGCACATTTTTCGCATCCTCTTATTTCCACATTCTTTTTGTCGAGAAGGGCTTTTGCCATGGGCAAAAATTCCTTTGCGACAGCCTCGTGAACAAGCAGGCTTTCGGCGGCATTGCAAACCGATACCCTTTGGGTCTTGGCGTTATAAACAATGGCGGCGGCTTTTTTAAGATCGGCAAACTCGTCGACGTAGATGTGACAGTTGCCCGTTCCCGTTTCTATAACCGGAACCGACGAATTTTCCACAACCGCCTTTATAAGACCCGCTCCGCCCCTCGGAATGAGCAAATCGAGAAGGCCGCTTGCCCTCATCATTTCGTTTGCCGACTCGCGGCTCGTGTCGGTCACAAGGCAAATGCAGTCCTCGGGAAAGCCCGCGTCTTTAAGGGATTTACTCATGGAGCTTGCGATGGCGATATTGGAATTTATCGCTTCCTTTCCGCCTCTGAGCACAACGGTGTTTCCCGCCTTGAGACAAATGGCGGCGGCGTCGGCCGTGACGTTGGGGCGAGCCTCGTATATAATGCCCACAACGCCTATGGGCACCGAAATTTTGCTGATTTTAAGGCCGTTTGGGCGCTCGAAAGAGTCAAGAGTCCTGCCCACGGGATCCTCAAGGCGGGTTATCTCCACCATCCCCTCCGACATGGAGGTCAGACGGTCGTCGTTTAACATAAGACGGTCGAGAAGTCCCTCCGAAAGGCCGTTTTCTCTCCCCTTTTCAAGGTCGGTCATGTTTGCGGCGAGAATTTCCTCCTCGTCGTCAAGAAGCCCCTTTGCCATGTAAAGCAAAGCGGTGTTTTTCATGTCCGCATCGGCCGCCGAAAGAAATTTTTCCGCCGCACGGGCTCTTTTGCAAAGTTCCTTAACCATAAATTCAGCTCCTTTTTTCGGCCTTGAAAAGCGTGCCGACCTTTTTGCCTTCAAAAAGCTTATACATTTCCGACGGCTCTTTTCCGCACATGACAACGGTATCTATCCCGCGCTTTGCGGCATATTCGGCGGCCTCGATTTTTGTCCTCATGCCGCCGGTTCCTCTGTTCGTTCCGGCGCCGCCCGAAATCTCATATATTTCATCGGTTATTTTATCCACTCTTGAAATAAGCTTGGCGTTTTTGTTCTCTCTCGGATTGCTGTCGAAAAGACCCTCAATGTCGGTACTCCTGCGGGGCTGTTTCCTGAATTGTTCCGTCCGGTTTGATGATGCGC
>URYV01000163.1 GCA_900552285.1 uncultured Oscillospiraceae bacterium | reverse complement strand
TACCCTTCAATGACGGTATTGCCCTCGTCCGACAGCTTAACACCGTTTTGCGGGTGTGCCGCGGCGGAAATAAGACTTATGATCGAGCCGAAGTCGAATTTTGTCGTTTCGTTTACCGTTATCAGATTTTTCACCCCGTCAAAGCAGGAAAGGTCTCCGAATATTTCTTCGAATTCATGCACCCCCGTTTTTATATATCTCACCGTTTCGGTAACGGCGCCCCTCTTTACCGTAAGGATGTGGTCCTGAGCGTTCTTTCCTTTTAAAATACAGGCAAAGCCGCCGCCGAATTTTTTGTTAAACTCGGTAATTTTATTATATACAAACCCTTGGGTTAAATCGCTTTTTTCGTCCTTAAAGAAAAGGCAAAAACCGATGTTTTCGCTTTTTTCGGCACACATTTCGGCCAGAGTGAAAAAGTCTTCGGCCGAACGCTTTGACACAAAGTTTTCGGAAAGTAAAATAAGTGCTTTTTGAGAGGCCGGAATTTTGCCAAAAAGCTCTTTTTGCGGCATTTTGCGGGATTTTAAAAATTTTGCAAAGGGATATTCGACAAACGGGCGCAAAAGCTCGTGAATGGGAATGTAAATAAACCAGCCTATCCACCAAAGTTTTGTCATAAGACCGATTACCGTGGAAATAATAAAGGGAAGCCCCGCGCGAAGTGCGAGGAAAATATATCCGGAAATTTTATTGTTATTTTTTACAGTCTGTTTTTGTTTGTTCATTTTTTCTCCTTTTTATTTATTTTCTGTTGAGCGTCAGGATTTAATGCAAAAAATTAAAATCAAATATTTCTCATAAATTTATTAAATTGACTTGATTGTTTCTACAATATATAGTATAATTCACTCTAAAGTGACTTATTATGCTTTGAGAGGAATTTTGATATGGCGTCTTTGCAAAACAACCGTAATTTCCGTGTCGGTGCCGACGAAACCGAACGTCAGAGGGAGTTTTGCGAAAAAGACCGCGAACTGCTTCTCGCCAGATTCGGCAGGCCGCCTAAGGCGCTTGTAAAGGTCTACGGCTGTCAGCAAAATATCAGCGACGGCCAGCGCATTGAAGGAATACTCCAAAGCATGGGCTTTGAATTTTGCGACGAGGTCGACGACGCCGATCTTGTGCTTTTCGACACCTGCGCCGTAAGGGGACATGCCGAGGACAGAATATACGGAAACGTCGGTGCGCTCAAGGCCTTCAAGGAGCACCGAAAGAACCGAATTGTCGCTTTGTGCGGCTGTATGGTTCAGCAGCAGTCGGTTGCCGAAAAATTCAGAAAGTCATACCCTCACGTCGACCTTCTTTTCGGAACCCATGTTCAGCACAAGCTTCCCGAGCTTCTTTACGAGGTGCTCTCCAAAGAGGCGCGTGTTTTTGACATTTCGGGCAGCGGAGTTATTGCCGAGGATGTTCCCACAAGAAGAACGGGCGTTAAAGGCTGGCTGCCGGTAATGTACGGCTGCAACAATTTCTGCACCTACTGTATTGTGCCCTATGTCAGGGGCAGGGAACGCAGCCGCGATCCCGAGGCCGTCATAAACGAGGCGCGGGAGATGATAGAGGACGGATATAAGGAAATTACCCTGCTCGGCCAGAATGTCAACTCCTACGGAAAAAATCTTGAAAATCCCATAAGCTTTGCGCAGCTGCTGAGACGGCTTGACGCCCTTGACGGAGATTTTATCATAAGATTTATGACCTCTCATCCCAAGGATTGCACCGATGAGCTTATAGAGGCGGTGAGAGACTGCAAAAAGGTCGTGCCTCATCTTCATCTTCCTGTTCAGTCGGGCAGCAACCGTATTCTGAAGGCCATGAACAGAGTATATACCCGCAAGCATTATTTAAATCTTGTCAAAAAGGTTAAGGAAAACATTCCCGACATTTGTCTGACAAGCGATATTATTGTCGGTTTTCCCGGTGAAACGGCCGAGGATTTTGAAGATACACTCTCTCTTGTTCGTGAGGTTGGATATTCGGCGCTTTTCACCTTTGCCTATTCTCCGCGCGAGGGAACACCCGCCGCAGCCATGGAGGATCAGATTTCACCGGAGGAAAAGTCCCGCCGTCTGACGGCTCTTTCGGATGTTCAAAGGATTATTTCCGAGCAAAACAACAAAAAATACATGGGAAAAACCCTCCGTGTGCTTTGCGAGGGCAAGGCGAAAAAGCCCGGATTTTTAAACGGGCGCAGCGAGGGCAATATAAACGTGGAATTTGAGGGAGACGAGTCCCTTATAAACCAATTTGTAAATGTTACCGTTACCGAACCCCTTTCATTTGTTTTAAAGGGCGAGATAAACGGCTAATATAAAATAAATTTCGGAGGAAAAGAAATGGATATTATCGAACTTGCAAGACAGCTTGGCGCCGCCATTCAGAAGGAGGACGCCTATGTAGCATACAGAGCTGCCAAAGAGGCAAACGACGCCGACGAGAAGCTTCAGGCTCTTATCGGAGAATTCAATCTTCAGCGTATGTCTCTTGCCACCGAGCTGCAAAAGCCCGAGGATCAGAAGAGCCGCAGCAAAATTGAGGAGCTCAACAATCAGCTCCAAAAGCTTTACGATCAGGTTATGAGCAACGAAAGTATGCAGAAATACAACGAGGCAAAGCAGGCCATGGACGAGGTTTCCAACCGTGTAACCTCTATTATCGCCATGTGCATCGAGGGTGCCGATCCCGAGACCTGCGAGCCCGCAGGCTGCTCGGGAAGCTGTTCTTCCTGCGGCGGCTGCCACTGATTTAATTTCTTTGAAAGGTAGGTGAGGGTCATGGCTTTGCTCTCTCCCATGATGGCGCAATATTTCAGAATAAAAGAAGAAAACCCGGGGACGATTTTGTTTTTCCGTTTGGGCGACTTCTATGAAATGTTCTACGATGACGCAAAGCTTGTGTCAAAAGAACTTGAGCTGACCCTCACTCAAAAGGCCTGCGGTCAGGCGGAAAAGGCTCCCATGTGCGGAGTGCCCTTTCACAGCTGCGAGGGTTATATCGCACGACTTGTAGACAAGGGATATAAGGTGGCTATATGCGAACAGACCGAGGATCCCGCCACCGCCAAGGGCCTTGTGAAACGCGGAATCGTCCGTGTGGTCACCCCCGGAACGGTGACCGAAAGCAGCATGCTTGACGAGGGCAAAAACAATTTTCTTGCCTCGGTTTACAGGAGCGGCGACGGCGCGGCAATCCATTCTGGCAGATTCCTTTGCGAAAAATTGCCGGAAAGGTGCATTTTCGCTTGACAGGAGCGCCCCGGTTTCTTATCATTATAGAGTAGCGAGTTTATAGGGACTGACCACAAGTCCCATGAAGGAGTTTTGAGCATGAAGCTTTCATTTACCAAAATGCAGGGCTGCGCTAA
>URYV01000162.1 GCA_900552285.1 uncultured Oscillospiraceae bacterium | reverse complement strand
CCTCCACGGTTTTACCGCGAACTATCGCCGAAATACCCTGAAGATTTCCGTTACAAATTCGAAAGCGTGGTTTCCCCCGTCGAAATCGTTCATTTTTCGGGAGTCGTAAAAAGCACGGTGTTTATGGGGGCAAAAACAAAGGACGAGGCCGTCAGAAAGGTCACTCCCCTGCTGCCCTCGATTCTTTGGACCACCCTTGAAAGCGGCAGCACCGTCTGCACAAAAATAGTCGGTTGGGAATTTTCCGAGCCGACAAATTCCTATTTCCCGAACGCATCGAAGGCGATACTTTGCCGCCCCGTTATCGACAAGGACAGCCTGCCGAAAAACGTGGCCGACCCCGAAAACCTGACCCTGACACTTGAAATTCTGCTTGCCGACGAGACGGGATACGGCTTTAACGGAAGCAGCTTTGAGCCCATTTCAAAATCTGCGGGACAATCGGCGGAATTTAATATTTCGGTGGCGGCGGTAAACGCCGATTATAAGTGGTATAAAATTTCTTCCGATATGTCGGTAACACCCCTTGAAAACGGCGAAAAATATCAAATCGACGGCTCAAAGCTTGTCATAACCGATTTGACCAAAGAGGATTCGGGATATTATTTCGTTTTTGCAAGTAGCGACAACTGGGTGAATTTTGCCCGTATTTCCGACTCGGTTTCCCTCGACGTGGACGGAGGACTTCTCACCCTCGGGGACGCCGACAAAAACGGAATTGTCAACGTCACCGACGCCCTTTTGATTCTTCAGTGTTCGGTTAAAAAGCTTTCCTTTGACCAAAGCGCTCAGCTGTCGGCCGACGTAAATTTCGACGGCGAAATCACCGTTACCGACGCGCTGCTTGTTTTGCAGTTTGCCGTTGGAAAAATCAAAAATTTTTAAGCCGTCGGTCTTAAAAAACTTCAGCGCAATTTTAAAACGGTTCCTTTCGGGGCCGTTTTTTGTTTTAAAAGGGACGATTAAGCAACAGAATTCAAGCCTCCCTTGTGTAAAGGGAGGTGGCGCGGCGCAGCCATGACGGAGGGATTGCCATTATTTTCCCGTCTATTTCAATTAAGGAAAAAATCGGACAAAAAAGCCCCGTGCGGGGGTAAAACCGCACGGGGAGGAAGGATTTGTTGTTATTATCAGAATTTGCTCTTGGCCGAGTAGGAGGTGTGAAGCAGTTCGTGGGCTCTGTGGCCGCCGATTTCGCCGAGATACTCGTCATAAAGCTTTTTGACCTCGGTGTTTTCGTGGGATTTGCGCTTTGCCTTGCCCGCGTCCTCGGTATAAAGCGCCTTGGCGCGCAGTTCCTTAACATTGAGATACATGAGATCCTTGGAGCAGACAATGGGCTGTCCGCCGCCGGTTACGCAGCCGCCGGGGCATCCCATGACCTCGATGAAGTGATACTTCTTCTCGCCGTTTTTAACGGCCTCGAGAAGCTTTTTGGCGTTGCCGGTGCTGTGAGCCACGGCTACGCTTACCTTTGTTCCGTCAAGGTCGATTTCGGCCTCCTTGACACCCTCGATTCCGCGAACGGCGGTGAAATCGACGCTGTCGAGGGTCTTGCCGGTGACCACCTCGTAAACGGTGCGAAGCGCCGCTTCCATAACGCCGCCGGTCGCGCCGAAGATAACGCTTGCGCCGGTGGATTCGCCCAGCATGGGGTCGAAATCCTCATCGGGAAGTCTTGCATAGTCGATACCCGACTGTTTTATCATTCTGGCAAGCTCGCGGACGGTGAGCACGGCGTCCACATCGGGAAGGCCGCCTTCCGAAAGCTCGGGGCGCTTTGCCTCATATTTCTTGGCGGTGCAGGGCATGACCGACACGACGTAGATCGACTTGGGGTCGATTCCCGCCTTTTCGGCAAAATAGCTCTTGACCACGGCTCCGGTCATCTCGTGGGGAGATTTGCAGGAGGAAAGGTTTGGAATAAATTCGGGGTAGAATTTTTCGCAATAGCTTATCCAGCCCGGCGAGCAGGAGGTTATCATGGGCAGCACGCCGCCGTTGTTAATGCGGTCGATAAGCTCGGTGCCCTCCTCCATAATGGTGAGGTCGGCGCCGAAATCGGTGTCGAAAACCTTGTCAAATCCGAGTCTGCGAAGGGCGGCGGCAAGCTTGCCTGTGGTGGCCGTTCCCATGGGAAGGCCGAATTCCTCGCCGATCGAGGCGCGCACGGCGGGGGCGGGCTGAACCACAACAAATTTATCGGGATCGGAAAGAGCCTCCCAAACGTCCTTGGTGCTGTCCTTTTCGTGAAGTGCGCCCACGGGGCAGGCCACAATGCACTGTCCGCAGTTTATGCAGGGCGACTCGTTAAGGCTGCGTTCAAAGGCGCAGGCAATGGAGGTCTTGATACCTCTGTTGGTGGCGCCGATAGCGCCCACCTGCTGAATTTTGTTGCAGACTGCGACGCAGCGGCGGCAATGAACGCACTTGGAATTGTCCCTGACAACAGAGGGAGAGGCGTCGTCAATGCTCGTGTCGCTCTTTTCGCCGTCGAAGGGATAGCCGTCGACGCCGTATTCGTTACACAGCGCCGCAAGCTCGCACTTGCCCGAACGCACGCATGAGGTACATTCGCGGTTGTGGTTGGAAAGCAGCAGCTCGAGATTGACCTTTCTTCCCTGACGGATTTGAGGGGTGTTGGTCTTTACCTCCATACCCTCTCCGACAGGCATAACGCAGGCGGCGGCAAGGGCTCTTGCTCCCTTTATTTCCACAAGGCAGAGACGGCAGGCGCCGATTTGCTGAACATCTTTAAGATAGCAAAGGGTGGGAATATTGATGTTGGCTTCCTTTGCGGCTTCGAGGACGGTGGACCCTTCCGGCACGGACACCGGAATACCGTCTATGGTGAGATTTATCATTTTCATCGTATATTCCTCCTTCATTACTTCTTTTCAATCGCGCCGAATTTGCAGGTATCGATACAGGCGCCGCACTTGATACACTTGGACTGGTCAATTTCATAGGGAGACTTGATCTGTCCGCTGATTGCCGTGACGGGGCATTTTCTGGCGCAGGCCGAGCAGCCCTTACACTTATCTGCATCAATGACAAAACGGGCAAGCTTTTTACATACGCCCGCGGGGCAGCGCTTTTCATAGATATGAGCCTCATATTCGTCGCGGAAGTAACGAAGGGTGGAAAGGACGGGGTTGGGAGCGGTCTGACCCAGTCCGCAAAGAGCGGTGGCCTTTATGGTCTTGGCAAGCTCCTCAAGCTTTTCGATGTCGCCGTCCTCGCCTTTTCCGGCGGTAATTCTCTCGAGAATTTCAAGCATTCTTCTTGTTCCGATACGACAGGGGGTACATTTTCCGCAGGACTCGTCCACCGTGAATTCAAGGAAGAATTTTGCGATGTCGACCATACAGTTGTCCTCGTCCATGACGATAAGTCCGCCCGAGCCCATCATGGAGCCGATGGCGATAAGGGAGTCGTAATCGA
>URYV01000161.1 GCA_900552285.1 uncultured Oscillospiraceae bacterium | reverse complement strand
GGCTCCCTTGTGTAAAGGGAGCTGTCAGCGAAGCTGACTGAGGGATTGTAGGTTTGCAGACAACCGCCGAATTTATCTCACACAGTTGTTTGAGGGGTTTGCTTGTAAGTTTTATATGTTACTTTAATCCGAAGGGCAACATATGACAATCCCTCCGTCACGGCTGCGCCGCGCCGCCTCCCTTTACACAAGGGAGGCTTGAATGTTGTACAATTCCAATTGTTTTTCTATACATAAAAAATATAAAATCGTTCTTTGTTTGGTTTCGGTGTCCTCATAAAAACACGAAAATATATTTTTGCTCAGCCCCGGCGATCTTGTAAAAAACAAAAAGAAGTTTTTGCGTAACGGCGGTTACCTTGTGTAAAGGCTGAAATCGGCCTTTCCGCAGCCCCGGCTCTCTTGTGAAAAATAAAAAGAAATTTTTGCATAACTCCGGCTCCCTTGTGTAAAGGGAGCTGTCAGCGAAGCTGACTGAGGGATTGTAAGCTTCCAAATGAGCCCCTTGATTTATCACCTGTCGCTGCTTGAGTTGTTTGTTAGTAAGTTTATATGTTACGCATTGGAGTGATTTTATGCTGTTCAAAACAATGGGAGAAAAAGAAAATCCCGCCGTGCTCTTTTTCCACGCAATGGGCGTGACGGGAGCAAGCAGCGAGCGTGTTGCCCAATTTATGGCGGATAAATATTTTTGCATTATGCCCACATCCACCGTCTGTTGCGGAGGCCAAAAATATATCGGAAAGGACGACGAGGTGCGGCAGATTGAAGAATTTCTCAAGAGTGAGGGCGTCAAAGAGCTGTCTCTTGTCGCTGCGTCGTCCATCGGCGCCGACCTTGCGCTGTATTTTTTGACAAAAACAAAAATTCCCGTGGGCAGGGTGTTTTTCGACGGCGGCCAGTTTGCTCAAATCGGGAAAAGTATGCGGCGTGTCATGACTCCGTTTCTATATCTCGCAATCAAGAGCGTTTACCTTTCAAAGGGCAAAACTCTCGGCAAAATAATGTGGTGTTCCGACGATTCGATAAAGCCATATTTTATCGCGGCGGGCAAGGCGCTTAAATACCGAAATCTCCGCCGACAGCTCGGAGACAGTCTCGAGGACAAGCCCTTTCCGCCTCTTTCGGAGGATTTTCAAAGAAAAATGATTTTTGAATTCGGAAGCGCCGAGGAACATTTTAAATATCGCGGCGCCGTTATGAAGGCCTATCCCTTTGCCGAGTATCCGATATTCGAAGGATTCAACCATATGCAGCTGCAAATAAAGGACCCGATGAGCTTTGCAAAAATGATGTGTTCGGCAGCCGAGGGCGGGTCGGACTTTGGAAAATATATAAAACGTCCCGAATGACGGCGGCGCAAAGGTCATCCCAAATCTCGTCGATGTGAACGGCGTTTTCGGTTCCCTGCGCCCGCATGTTAAGTTTTTTGCCATATTGTCTGTATGCCGCGCCGAAGGTGCCGAACATGGCCGTCATTTCGGCCACGTCTTTCTCCCATTGCTCCTTGTTGGTCAGCGCCTCAAAGCAATGCTCGGCAACAATCTCCTCCTCGATTTTGGCCTTAAAGTTCTCGTCATTTGCATAAGCCCTGCCGTAACGCCGCGCATAGTCGTTAAATACCGACTCATATTGTCCCGCCTCTTTAAGGTGATCTATAACAAAAGCCGTGAAATCTTCGGCATATTCCGCCGCAAGGTTCTTTATCATGTGGAAAAGCTCGTGTCCCGCCGTGGAAGTCAGCATATTTTTCCCGTCAAGGGCGATGACTATAACGTTTCCGCCCGTCCCTTTTTCCGTGCGGCACCGTCTTTCCTTTTTGAAAATGCCGCAGGGAGATATAAAAATATTGCGGTCGGCCGGTGTTTATGCTATAATAAAGCGGTTAATTCGGCTGTGCGGCAGGGCGCCGAGCCTTTGCCCGAAAGCCGCGGGAGACGGTAAAAAACCGAAAACCCGAAATTTAAATCGGAAAGGAATTTTTTATATGAAACCCAAATTTGACGGATATGCGGCGCAGTATGACGCCTGGTTTATGGAAAACGACAACCTGTTCCAAAGCGAGCTGGCCCTTTTTAAAAAGGCGCTGGGCGATGTTTCGGGCAAGCGGGTGCTTTCGGTGGGCTGCGGCAGCGGCCTTTTCGAGAGCATGATAGACTGCAAAAACATCGAGGGTATCGAGCCCTCCCGCGATATGGGCGCAATCGCTCAAAAGCGCGGTATAAATGTCATCGCTTTCGGAGCCATTGAGGACGCGGAGCTTGAGGAAAACGCCTATGACGTTATCTATCTCAACGGCAGTTCAAGCTATATGGAGGATCTTACCCGTGCCTTTGACGTTTGCAAAAAGGCCTTAAAGCCCGGCGGAAAATTTATTTCCCTCGACGTTCCCAAAGAGAGCGCCTTCGGCTTTATGTATCTTCTTGCAAAGGCGGTGGGTAAGTTTGATCACCCCTTCCTCGACGGCGTTATGCCTAAGCTCCCTTATCCCTTTGAGCTGTGCTGCGCCGGAGTGTGGCATTCCACCGAGGAAAAAATCGACGTTTTAAAGCAGCTCGGATTTAGTGATTTTGATTTTTACCAGACCCTTCTCAAAAACCCCATGTACACAAACGAGGATGTTGAAGAGGTTGTTTCGGGTTATCAGAGCGGCGGATATGTCGCCATTATCGCGCACAAATGAGGGAAAATAACGGCATGAAGCTTTCGCAAAAGCTTTTTGAGCGGGGAGAAAAAGTTTGGCCGCGTTATCTTTGCCATCCCTTTGTTACCCAAATGGCCGAGGGAACGCTGCCGGCCGAAAAATTCCGCTATTATATGCTGCAGGATTATCTTTATCTTAAGGATTATGTAAAAATCTTTGCGGCAATAATTCAAAAGGCCGACGATTTTGAGCAGATTCGCTTTTTAAGCGAGCAGCTTTCAAACACCGTCGGCGAGACGCTGCGAACCCACATTCCCTTTATGAAACGTCTCGGCATCACCGAGGAGGAGATACGGGACGCCCGCCCTCACATCGACAACAGCGCCTACAGCCACTATATGCTCTGTGAGGCGCAGACGGGAGACCTGCTGACGGGGCTTGTGGCTCTGCTCAACTGCTCCTGGAGCTATGCCTACATTGCCGAAAAAACGGCAGAGCGCTTTCCGAATGCCCTTTCCGACGAGCGCTACGGTTCGTGGTTTGCGGGGTATGTTTCCTCGGAATATCGGCAGACAAATGCGGCGCTTATCGACCGAATAGACGCGCTCGGAGCCTTTGTAAGTGAAGCCGAAAGTGAGCGCCTTTGCGAAATTTTCGAAAAATGCAGCCTTTTTGATTTGCGATTTTGGGACATGGTCTATGCCATGGGAAAAGAGTGAACTTTTCCGAAAAAGCTTAAAAAACAAAACCGTCCTTCGGGTCTTTCCCGAAGGACGGTTTTTTGTGTTCGAACATCTGTTGCTCAATTGAAAGAGACGGGGAGAAAAATGACAATCCCTCCGTCACGGCTGCGCCGTG
>URYV01000160.1 GCA_900552285.1 uncultured Oscillospiraceae bacterium | reverse complement strand
GACCGATGAGGTTCGCTTTATTCTCGAGAAAAACGGCAAGCTGTATACTCAGCTTAAAATTGACGAAATATCAAATATGGGCGCGGCCACAATCCGTCTGCGCAGTCTTTTTGCTATTGACGGGGAAAAGAGGAAAAACAATGGGTAAAATAATTCTTTATGTTGTCGGGGCGGTTTGCGCCTATCTTGTGGGCGGAATAAATCCCGCCATTGTGATGTCAAAGCTGATTTATCACAAGGACATAAGAACCCTAGGCAGCAAAAATCCCGGTTTCACGAATTTTAAGCGGGTGTTCGGAGGAAAATATGCTTGGCTTGTTTTTGCTCTCGATCTTTTAAAATCTGCGCTGCTTTGCGTGATTTTCGGGCCGATATTCGCAAAGGTGTGCGGTTCCTTTTCTCTCGGCGCGGCCTATGTGGCGCTTTTTGCCATGCTCGGACACGCCTTTCCCGTTTGGTACGGATTTATGGGAGGAAAATGCTTTTCGGTTGGCGCGGCGGCCGTTTGGTTTGTTGATTGGCGGGCGGCGCTGATTGCCATGGCAATTATGATGATTTTGCTTTTCACACTTAAATATATGTCGCTGTCTGTTATTGCGGCGGCTGTTTCCTGCCCGGTTTCCATGCTTGCGTTCGGAGTTCGTCCGGCGGGTGTAATCGTTTTGTCGGCGCTGTCGGCGGCTTTGCTGATTTTCCGTCACAAAGCAAATATCAAGCGACTTATAAAGGGTAAGGAAAATAAATTCAATCTGTTTTAAAAAAAGCGCCTAAAGCGGTTTGTTGCTGCTTTAGGCGCTTTTGCTATTTGACACATTTCTTACAGGGCGTCTTGCCCTCCGACAGAGCTTCGTCAAGAGTGGTTTGATAGGCGTTTGCCCCGCCGCAGGACGAAGAATAGTGATATTTCTTGCCCGACGGAGTGATATAGACGTGAACTCCGTCAAAAGTAGGCTCGGCTTGCTGAGGAGACGCCGAATAATTCTGCGAGTAGGATTTAGAGGTTGAGTTTTCGGCGGAATCCTTTTTGGAATTTTCCTTTGAAACTGTATCGGATACAGTCGCTTCCGACTCGGCCGACGTGACATCGGATGAGCTTTCGGACGTCTCGCCGTCGGAAGGAACGCCGCCAAAAGCCTCGGCAGAAGAATTTTCGACGTCGGAAGAATAGGAGTAAAGGTTCGAATCAACATAAACGGTTTCCTTTGCGCTTTTGAGCAAAAAGAAACCTGTGGCATTTCCCAAAATGAAAAATGTCAGCGAAAAAATAATCAGCAAATATATTGTGCTTTTTTCTATGCCCTTTTCGTGAAGCTCGTTTTGTTCTTCGTCGATAAGGGGTTTTTCGGTTTTGCCGGGTTCCTTTTCCTTTCTCATACTATTCCCTGCTTTTTTAAAAGTGTGAAATTTTGTTTACCGTTTTCTGCAGAACCAAAAGGGCGTCGGTAACCGTGACTGCCGAATCGCCGTCCACGTTGCAAAGCGTTGTCTGTCTTTCGTTAAAGGTTATTTTGCCAACCGAATTCTGAAGAATGAGCAATGCGTCGGACACGGTGACCAAAAGGTCTCTGTTCGCGTCGCCGTAGATTTTGGGCTCAAAAGTAATATATATCGGCTGGGAAAGATCCGATTCAAAGGACAGAACTCCGTTTTCGTAGGAATAAGGAATTTCCCTGATACCGAGACCGTGAGGAACATTGACCTTGAGGGTTCCCTCAAAGAAGGAATTGCCGTCGATATTTGCCGAAAGGGTCAAGGGCGTTTCGGGGGATATTTTCTCGCCGTCCTTTTGAAGGCTTATGCCGACGGCCTTAAGGTCATATCCTGCCTCAAGTCCGCGTTTGACGGTCTTATATCTCGCACTCTGCGTGTCGGGTGTGAATATCAACTCTTCTTCCGAATCTATTCTTGCCGAAAGGCCGGAATACTCATCCGAAACGTCTTTGTATTTAAGCTTGAACTCCACCGCAGCGGTCGTAACGTTAAAGGTGCGGTAGTAAAGATAAAGCTTATCCCCCAGCGCAAGCCATGCGGGGCCGTCATAGGCATAATCCCACTCGGTGAACTCGTGAAGAGCCTTGGGCGCCTTTTCCCAATGAATCATGTCCTTGGAACGCGCGAACATATGTCCCCAGCTTGCGTGCTGAAAATCATAATAAACGGTGGTGCTGTCGGTGCTGACCTCATAGCACATATAATAATAATCGCCGTATTTCAAAATGTCTCTGCGGCCGCAGGTTCCGCTGTCGTGGGCGGTTTTGTCGTCGGAGGTTTCGATAACCGGGCCGGGGTGAATTGTCAGATTAAAAAGATCGGTTCCGTAGGCAACGCCGATTTGAACGTCGCGCTTACCGTTGACGTTTCCGAAACCGTGGAAGGTAACATACCACATGTCGCCTTCTTTATATATATCGGGCGTTCCGACATTGTAGCTTGTCCAGGCGCCGCCGTCTTTATGGTCGATGATTATCCCTTTCTTTTCAAAATGAATACCGTCTTTTGACACGGCAAGCGCCACGTCGCCGTTGTCGCCGGCCTGATTGCATTCATAGGCGACATACCATGTTCCGTCTTCATACCAAACTCCGGGAAAGCTTGCCATATAACCGTCATATCCCGTTGCGGCTTCGGGGGCGATAACAAGCCCCTTGTGGTCGAAATTTATACCGTCTGTGGTCGTAGCAAGACCTATACCCGCACGCTCGATCGGCTTTCCTTCGTCATTATATCCGTAGGCACCGCCGTTGTCGTCCCACTTTATATAATAGGAATATGTAACGCCGTCAACGGTCACAAAATCGGGAAAATGCATCTTAACATCGCCTGCGTCGTCCACGATGCCGTTGCCGTTTTTGTCTTCAAATCCAACCTCTTGTCTTTCGGGATCTTCAACCTCTATTGTACGTCCGTCGAAAATTCCTTCAAGCAGTTCTCCGACCGTGTCGGAAACCTGTCGGTCGACTTCACCGGTTTTTGTGTCGACATACTGAAAAGCCGAACCGGCCACGGTGCATCCGAAAGCAACCGAAAGCGCGGTTATAAGCCCCAGAATCCTTTTAGATTTCTTCATATTATTCTCTCCGTATCCGCAATTTTGCACAAATTATATCACAAAACTGTCGATAAGTCAATCTAAAACAGCTATATAAATGATGAAACAAGCCGATTTAGGGCAAAGGGACAGCAAATTAACTTTCCGTGTTCCGACAAAACCGAAAGAAGATATTTTGAAAGCGGCATTTTTTCGCCAAACTCGGAAAATCTGCCAAAATCGGATGAGACGTTAAAAACGGCAAGATAATAATTCTTTTGGTATATAAAAAGACAGCTTTTGATTTTTTCGTTTAATACTCCGAGGGTTTCGATTGCCCTAAAGAGACTTTCGGAATTTTCAAATTTATATATGATCGAATTATGTGTTTTGCATTTTACGGTATATTTTTTGCCGCCGCTTTTTTGCTTTGTAAAATATATAAAGCATCCGCCGAGGGCCGCCGGAAAAATTTCAATCATAAGTCTCTCTGCCCTCTGCCCCAAGTGCCTTTTGG
>URYV01000159.1 GCA_900552285.1 uncultured Oscillospiraceae bacterium | reverse complement strand
AATTCCGACATAAAAATCGGCTCCGAGAGCTTTGACAAGGGTTTTGCGGTCTATCCTCAGCACGACGGAAATTCCGGCTATGTCTCCGAGCTTTATTTTGACATCGGCGGAATAAATGTAAGGACCTTTTCGGCAAAAATCGGCCTTAACAACGCCGCAAACACCGGCGGAGTGATTTTCCGCCTTTATGCCGACGGGCAGAAGGTGTATGAAAGCGATGTTATGGACGGAAAAACTCCCGCAAAGGACATTTCGGCCGACATTTCGGGAGCAAGCCTTCTCACCCTGACCGTTTATGACAACGGCGACAATGCGGGCGACAATGCCGTTTGGGCAAATCCCCGCCTTTCCCTCGACGCCGAGGGCGCCACCCACCTTCAGAATTTCAGAACCATGAGCCTTACCGAGCTCGATTGGAAATCTGCCGTTTCCGAGTCCAAAAATCCGCAGATCAACAAGCCCTATCAGGACGGCGCGGATTATAAAATAAACGTGGGCGGAATCGAGTATAACTACGGTATTTCGGCTCACCCCTACAATAACAGCACCCCCTCCTCCATAAGCTATGACCTTACGGGATATAACTTCAACTATTTCACGGTCAAGGTGGGCAAAACCAAGGAGTCCAAAATAAGCACCACCGACCAGACCTTTAAGGAAAAATTTCTTATCTACGGCGACGGCAAGCTGCTTTGCGAAAGCGAGCCCATAACCATGGGTCACTACACCGAGCTTTCGGCCGACGTTACCGGAGTGAAAATTCTCACAATATCCATTGACGCCTGCGGAAACTACGGCTGGGGCGCCTGCGCATGGTGCGAGCCCACCCTTTACTACGGCGTCGAGGAGGGCGAGATCAGAATTACCTCTCCCTTAAAGGAAATCGAGCGCACCGTAGCCGGCAATCAGAATCTTGACGTCACCGGCTTTGTTCTCGGAGTGGAAAAGGTCAAGGGACTTGTCAACGGCAAGTTTATCGGCACCGCCGAGGTTCAGAGCGACGGAACCTTTACGCTGACCGTAAAGGCCAGAAATCTTGAGCTCGGCCGCAACACCCTGACAATATCCCCCCTGAACGCCGAGGGCAAATCCGCCGAAACGGTCATTGTCAAGGAAAACAAGATAAATGTCGTGAACGTTCCCTGGGACAGCACGGCGGGCGACATCATCACAAAGGGCGGTTCGCTGACCTCCCGCTGCGATAAGCTGTCGATCGGCTCTCAGGTTCATCAGACCAACAACGGCTTTTGCGTAAAGCCCGGCGAGACCGAAGAAGATTATGCCGACGTGGTTATCGACCTTACCACTCTCGGAAGCAAGGTGGAATATTTCCACGCGCTTGTGGGTCTTGACGACTTTGCACCCCTCGATTATTACACCGGCGGAAGCGTTAAGTATCAGGTGCTCGACGGCGAAAAGGTGCTTGCCGAGACCGAGGTGCTTTCCGCCAACCAGACCGCTCCCATTTTCTGCGACATTCCCTCCACCACCAAGAAACTGACCCTCAGGGTCTCAAACGGCGGAGACGGAAACTATGTGGACTATGCCGACTGGCTTTATGCCTCTCTCTATTTTAAAAAGACCGATTACGGTATGACCGACAAGGACCTTTATTCCGACAACAATCTCGGCGGAAACACCGAAATCTCCGCCGTCTCTCAAGTCGGCGTGCGTTTCTCGGTCGAAAAGCCCTTCAGCGCCGTGACCCTCAGCCCCGAATCGGCTGCCGACACGGTTACCGGTTCGCTTTATAAGTTTGTATATTCCTACAAACGCTCTCTCCAGGGCGAGGCTCTTTCCTCGGTCACCGCAACAAAGGGTGCCGACGGCAAATATGTTTTCGAGCTTAACAAGGAATATGACGCAGGCGAATATGTCTTTGCGGCCGACGGCGTGACCTCCATAAAGGCCAACGGCTCTCAGTACGGATATTATTACACCGACGGCGTTGCTCACAGAGGCCTTATCAATATGAGCCTTCGCTTCGGAGGAAAGTATGACAGCTATCTTTCGGCCGTCACTCCCGAGCCCGAGACGGTGAATGCCGGCACCAATCATGCCACCGCCGCCGAAAAGGAACGCGCCGAGAGAACCTATAAAGAGATGATAACAAATCTCGAAAACTTCCCCTCCAAAATGACCATAGGGGACGACTCCTATGTCGGTTTCGGCAGCTCCGACTTCACCCTTAAGTCCACCGACGTTACCGAGGACAAGGTCACAAAGAGTGTCAACACCACCTTCACCCTTGAACATAAGAGCGGGCTTGAATTCGAGCTCCGCTGCGTCTACTATCCCGATTATGCCGCCTTCGACTGGGTTATCTATTTCACCAATAACGGCGAAGAAAATTCCCCCATCGTTTCCGACATAAGCCCCGCCGAGCTCACCTTTGTGGGCGACAATCCCACGATCCTCTCCAACTTCAGCGACGGCGGTCAGTATGCTCCCTTCCTGCCCCAGCGGCTTGAGCTTAAAGAAGGGGAGAAAAAGACCTTTGCCCCCTCCACCGGCCGTTCCACCGAGGACGCCTTCCCCTATTACAATTTTGAATACGGCAACAAGGGTGCTTTTGTGGTGACCAGCTGGTCGGGTCAATGGCAGGCCGATTTTGAGTATAACAACGGAGTGACCGCCTTCTCGGGCCGTCAGCAGACCTTCAGCTCCTACCTCAAACCCGGCGAGACCGCAAGAACTCCTCTCACCGCAATGGTTCTCTATGACGGACGCGACACCGACCGCGCCACCAACCTTTGGAGAAATTGGTTCATCGACTGCAATATGTATAAGAACGACGGAGAAAATCCCACCGAACCCTTTGTTGCGGGCGTTACTTCGGCGGTCTATAACGAAATGGAAAATGCCACCGAGGCAAATCAGATTGCCTGTATCGAAAAATATCTCCAAAACAACGTTCAAATCAACGTTTGGTGGATGGACGCAGGCTGGTACATCGGCGTTAACGACGGAAATAACCGCAGCTCTTGGGCTCATGTGGGCAACTGGGCGCCCGATGAAAACCGTTTTCCCACCAAATTCAAGGCCATAAGCGACTATGCCAACGAGCGCAATGTTGACACGCTGCTTTGGTTCGAGCCCGAACGAATTGCCATTTCCGACGCCGAATATGCAAACCAGCCCGACAGCGAATACCGCGTCAAGCCCGAGTGGCTTATCGGCTACGGCGACGCACAGGGCCAGCTTGCCTACGGCGGAAACGGTTCGGCCTATCAGCTCGACCTCGGAAACAAAGAGGCTCTTGACTGGCTGTGCAAGCGCGTGCTCACGATCCTTGAGGAAGGCGGACTTTCCATCTACCGCGAGGACCTTAACATCGTTATCATGGCCGACAACTGGAGACAGACCAACGAGGCTCACCCCGACCGTGCGGGTATGAGCGAAAACGGCTGCGTACAGGGTCATTACGAATATTGGGACGCCATTCTTTCGCTGCCGCAGATCAAGATTATCGACTCCTGCGCTTCGGGCGGACACCGTCTCGACCTTGAGACCATGCGCCGCGCCGTGGCTCTCCACCCCACCGATT
>URYV01000158.1 GCA_900552285.1 uncultured Oscillospiraceae bacterium | reverse complement strand
ACCGCTGCGGCTGTTATGATTTTACAGGAGCAGGATAAGCTGAGCACAGATGATATTTCAAGGTTCTTTTGATGAATTGTACCGGCTCCGTCAAGGTAAAAGAGCACGCCGCGGCCGCTTGTGTCGGTGGTGAAAGCAAAGACCGAGCCCATGACTTCGTTAAAGTTAAGCCCCACGTCTACCCCCGAGACCACCGAGGAAATTCTCTTGATTTTGCCGTCGGTGCAATAGTAAAGGTCGTCGAGAGTATAGCAGAAGTTGTCGACCTTGCCGTCTGCAAGGTCGGTTTTGCCGGTGCCGTCGGAGGCAATTTTATGTATGCCGCCGTCGTCGGAATAGACGACCACGCGGTTGTCGGCGGTAAAGCCGTCGATACAGCCGTCGGACAGCTTTGTCAGCATTTTGCCGTCGTTTCTCATTTTATAGAGATAAAAATCCTGTCCGACAAAATAAATCCAGTTGCCGTTGAGGCTCATTTTCCGAACGCCGGTGACGTCGCCCACCGTTTCGCTGACCGTGCCGAAATAGGTGGTCTTTTTAATGTCTCCGCCGTCGATAAAATAGAGAAAGCCGTCGAGAGGATTAAGAAAGCTGACATTGCCCTCGTATATGACCGTCGTCTCGCCGTTTTCCCGCGAAATTCTTCCGAGATCTCCGCTTTTTGTGCGGTAGAAAATATAATCGTCGGTCTCGGTGACAAGTCCGCCGTAGGAAAGGTTGGAGGACAGCGTGGCGGGTGCGAGGGTGCCGGGGTCATAGGGCATAATGAGCATTGTGCCGATAATGACGGCGGCGATGACGACCGCAAGCCCCACAAAGAGGGCCGCGGTCTTTTTTGCGCTTTTAACATCGTTTTTGTGATCGGACATAAATATCTCCTATTCGGAAAACTCGGCCGAGCGGCGGAGTATGAATTCGGTTCCCTTTTCGAAAAGCTCGGTGCCGAGGGCTTCAAGAGTCTTGTCGCCGGGTCTTTCGCATATAAGAGCAAAGGTTTTGCCCATTTCGGTTTCGGCGTCCCCCACCCCTCTGACTGCGAGGTAGTAGAAGGAAAGCGCGGTGGAATAGTTGCCCTCGGGACCGAAGGTTTCGGGAGTCAGCCGTTCCATTTCGGTCTGGCAGGCGTTGATGACGGTGCGGGCGATGATGTTGCTCTGAAGATAGCGCTCGCTGCCCACCGTTATCGAGAAAAGCAGCAGCAGCCTGCAATGTATGAGCAGCCGCTCGTCGGTGTCCTTCAGAATTTCAAATTCATCCTCGCAGCGGCATATTTTGGAGGCGGCAGACCTTCCCACAAGCTTTGCAAGAGCAAGCTTTCCGTCCTCGTCGGCCTCCTCAAGCTGCTCGAGGATCTGCGCCTTTTGGCAATCGGGACTGATTTCCGGAGCCTTTTCACCGGCGATTTTCATGTCGCCGTCTCCCTCGAAGAGGGGATTTTTGTTTTCGGTCATGCAAACACCTCTTTCAATTTAATTATCGGTCATATCAGCGCGGATATACTGCTTACGAATTTGTCAAGTCCCGTGGACAGCACCGAAAAGCTTCCCTGGCCGTTGAGGCTGATGAAATAGCGGCGGTCGGAGAGGAGCGAAAATCTCACGGTGTCGGTGCCGGGATAGTCGCGGTAGGTAAATGATACCGTGACATAGGGGCTGTCGGCGTCCTTTGCTCCGTCGGCCTTTTCAAAGGTGGAGATCGAAAGGAAGTCGGCATAGGCCTGTCTGAAGGCGGCGGTGTCAACCGTCTTGCTTCCCGCCGTGACGGTCAAATCGCTGTCGTCGTCGGGATTGAAGGCAAGATTAAAGGTGGTGGAAACGCCGTCCTTTGTAAAGGTGACGGTCTTGAGCTTTGTGATGTTGCAGCTGTACACCGTTTTGGAGGCATAATCGTCGGCTTTGGTAAAGAGAGCCGAAACAAGACTTTCCTCCACAAGGAATATGGCGGGATTTCCCTTTATCATGACTGCATAATAGGAGTTTTCTCCCGAGTCGTCGGAAATTTTGTTGCCTATATTTATTGTATAATTCTTATTTTTAACGGTGTAGGAAACGCTGACGGCGGGGTTTTTAAGCCCATATGACTCGGTCTGTGAAACCGAGGGTGAAATAACGGCGCAGCTGTTTGCCGAAAGTCCGTCGGCAAGGGGCTTGAGCAGCGCGGTCATTTTGTCGGTGTCGACATTCTGAGTTATGGGGGCGGTCATCATGTAAATGCTGTTGTGAGGGGGAACCTCCACGTCAACATTTGTGAAGCGAATGGTGTTTTCGAAATTTGTGCCGGTGATGACCAGGTCGTCGAAATAGGAAAGCTCGCCGTTTAAGAAATATTTGTCGGCAATTTCGTCGCCGGTCTCGGTGTAGGTGGTTTCGTCCTCAATCGCCTTTATTATGTCGGTCTGAACAAAATAGGTCAGATCCTTTTCAAGGAAGTTGCAAAGACCCTGCTCAATGCGGTAAATGCGGTTGTCGGTTTTAAGCTCGTCGGAATTTCCCGCGCTGTGCTCGTCGATGGTGATGAAGCGGTCGGTGCCGGTAGGGGTCTGATCGCCGCAGTAAATGGTGTATTCCGAGCCGTCGGTAAAGCTTACCTTGATAGAGGATTTGGGGCTGTCAAGGCCGCATTCCTCGAGATAGGTCTTGCCGCCCTGGGGAATTTCGTCGTCCTTGTTTTCGGCATAAATGCTGGCATAGGAGGGGGCAAGCGCCTCGCCGAGAATAAAGGAAACGCGGGTGTCGTTAAATTCAATGCCCGAAATATTTGTCTTTTCGGCGGCGTTTATCTTCCAAATCGTTGTGTCCTTTTCGGTTTCCTCACCCGTCACCGAGTCGGTGGAGGTGGTTTTGCCGACGGTGGGGACAATGGCAAAGGTGTCGTGCTCGTTTTTGACCACAACGTTCGTTATGGGTCCCATTTTAAGGTCGTCGGTTTTGGTGGCCGAATAGGAATAGTCGCCGAGATTGAAAATTTCGGTGGTCTCGGTTTCGGAGGTCTCATCCGAAGAAACCTCGTCGGTCACGTCGTCCTTTCCCCAAAGCTTTGTCGCCCCGAAGGCGGCGGCGCCGAGAGCAACGCAGACGGCAAGGGCAATAATCGTGTTGACCGTGCGCTTTGAAATTCTGCGTTTTTTGGGCTGCTTTTCGGGAACGGCGGCGGGCGCGTCGAAAATGCTGGTATATTCCTCGTCCTTTGGGCGTCTGCCCTTTGACGGGACCTTGTTTTCGGGATTCTTTTCGTCCATAGTTTGCTCCTTAAATCAGGTTCTCTTGCGGCGGCGGTTCCAGATGATGATGCCGGCCGCGATAAGTCCCACCGGGATAATTCCCACAAAGACGATATACATGACGGTGGGGGCGCTGTTGTTTATAAGCTGGCTTGAAAAGCTGTTGGCGCTGATGACCTTGGGAGAGATGTTGACGGTTTCGGTGGTCTCGTTTGCGCCGGAAATGCCGTTGAAGATGTTGAGCGTGAGGGTGGAGTTGTAAATCGAATCGGCCGACAGAATCTGTTGATTGAGGAAATAGGTTCCTCCGAAATAGACGACGTGAGGGTGGAGTTGTAAATCGAATCGGCCGACAGAATCT
>URYV01000157.1 GCA_900552285.1 uncultured Oscillospiraceae bacterium | reverse complement strand
TTACCGACGCTCTGGCAATTCTCCAGGCTTCGGTTAACAAAATCACCCTTCCCATCGTTAAAGACTGATTTGATTTGACTTGACGATAAAAACCCCCTGCGTTACCGAAAGGCGGCGCAGGGGGTTAACTTTTTTATATTAAGATTTTTGATTTTGTCGGCCGAATTATTTTCCGGGGTAAACTATCGCCGTTTCCACATCATATCCCTCAAGGCTCTTTCTGCCCTCAAGCCCGGCAAGCTCCATAAGGAACAGGATTTTCGTTACCTTGCCTCCGAGCCGCTCGATAAGCTTTACGGCGGCGGCGGTCGTTCCGCCCGTGGCGATAAGGTCATCAACGATAATGACCTTTTGACCCGGCTTTATGGAATCGGTGTGCATTTCGATTTCGGCCTTGCCGTATTCAAGATCGTATTCCTGACGGACGACGTCGCGAGGGAGCTTGCCCTTTTTGCGAATGGGAACAAAGGGCTTTCCGAATTCATAGGCAAGGGGGGAACCGAGAATAAAACCTCTCGCCTCGGGACCGACCACAACGTCGAAATCCACTCCCTCAAGCATTTTTTTAAGGGTATCTATGGCAAGATGAAATCCGTCGGCGTCGGCCAGAACGGAGGTCAGATCTCTGAACATAATTCCCGGTTTCGGGAAATCGGGTATTGTCAAAACGTATTCTTCCAAGCTTTTCATATAATCACACTCCGAAAATTTATTTTATCATTTCACACCGAAAAAGTAAAGTATTTTTTATTTACGCGGAAATCGCAACGCTTTTATTTCTTATTTGTAAATAAAAAGCGCAATTTAATAAAAAGCAGACTCACAAAACCGTTAATATTCAACAAAAATGGGGATAATAGGTTGATTTTAATTCGGGTTTATGCTATTATCATATTTGCAAACCAAACTAACGTTTGGTGTTTGAGGGATTTTCCCTCTTGATCAAACGAAAGGAGTGAATGAAAATGAACAAAAAGGAACTCATCGATGCAATCGCAGAAAAGGCCAACATTTCCAAGAAGGAGGCCGGCGAGGTTCTTGACGCCACTCTTGATGTAATCAAAGAAGCCGTTGCCAAGGACGACAAGGTTCAGCTGATCGGTTTCGGTACCTTCGAGGCTCGCAAGCGCGAGGCAAGAGAGGGCAAAAACCCCCGTACCGGCGAAAAGATCAAGATCGCTGCCGCCAAGGTTCCCGCCTTCAAGGCCGGTGCCGCTTTCAAAGACGCTGTCAACAAATAATTTTGAGACAGGACACAGAGGGAAGGGCTTTGCGCTTTTCCCTCTGCTTTTTTGTTGCAATATAAATATAAATATGGTAAAATGTTCTCTGTAAAGGAAGTGCAAACATGGAAATCACAAAGGATATTAAATATATCGGAGTAAACGACCACGACATTGACCTTTTTGAGGGACAGTATGTTGTGGAAAACGGCATGGCATATAACTCCTATGTCATTTTGGACGACAAAATTGCCGTTATGGACACGGTCGACAAAAACTTCGCAAAAGAGTGGCTTGCAAATCTTGAAGAGACTCTTTGCGGCAGAAAGCCCGATTACCTCGTTGTTCAGCACATGGAGCCGGATCATTCGGCCAACATCGTCAACTTTTTGAACGCTTATCCCGACGCAAAGGTGGTTGCCTCGGCCAAAGCCTTCACCATGATGGAGCAGTTTTTCGGCAGAGATTTTTCCGACTGCAAAAAGGTCATTGCCGAAGGCGACACCCTTGAGCTGGGAAAACACGCTCTGAACTTCATTGCCGCCCCCATGGTTCATTGGCCGGAGGTCATAGTGACCTTCGACAGCACAGACAAGGTTCTTTTCTCGGCCGACGGATTCGGCAAATTCGGCGCTTTGGACGTTGATGAGGACTGGGCCTGCGAAGCCCGCCGCTACTACATCGGCATTGTGGGCAAATACGGTATGCAGGTGCAAAATCTGCTTAAAAAGGCCTCTGCTCTCGACATAGAGATCATTGCGCCGCTCCACGGACCCGTGCTTAAGGAAAATCTCGGATATTACATAAACCTTTACGACATCTGGTCGTCCTACCGCGCCGAAAGCGAAGGGGTCATGATCGCCTACACCTCGGTCTACGGCAACACAAAGCAGGCGGCCGAGCTTCTTGCAAAAGAGCTTGAGCAAAAGGGCTGCCCCAAGGTTGTCGTCGCCGACCTTGCGAGAGAGGACATGGCAGAGGCGGTGGAGGACGCCTTCAGATATGACAGACTTGTGCTTGCCACCACCACCTACAACGCAGGGATTTTCCCCTTTATGCGGGAATTTATAAACCATCTTACCGAGCGCGGCTTTAAAAACCGCAAAATCGGTCTTGTGGAAAACGGCACATGGGCTCCCACGGCGGCCAAAACCATGAAGGAAATGCTCGCCGGCTGCAAAAACCTTGAGTTTGCCGAAACAACCGTTCAAATCAAATCGGCCTTGAACGACACCTCGAAAGCACAGCTTGAAAGCCTTGCGGCCGAGCTTTGCGCCGACTGAAAATATGCCGAAAAACAAACGGCTTTCGGTCTTTTAATTTTTTGATAAGGAGCTGTGAAAAATGGCTTTGCTCGAATCGGGAGAGATGTATCTCGAAACAATACTTGTTCTGTCCAAAAAGCACCCTCAGGTTCGCTCGATTGACGTTGGCGAATATATGGGCTATTCAAAGCCCAGCGTTTCCCGCGCAATAGGTCTGCTTAAAAACGGCGGTTACGTCCTCATGGACAAAAACGGCTTTTTAACTCTCACCGAGGAGGGCGAACAGGTGGCAACAAAGATATACGAACGCCACACCGTGCTGACGAAAATGCTCACCGGGCTCGGAGTGAGCGAGCAGCAGGCGGCCGAGGACGCCTGTAAAATGGAACACGTTATTTCCGACCAATCCTTCGACGCAATAAAAAAGCATATAAATGCTAAATAATTTAATATAATAGGAAGTATGAAAGGGGTATTATTATGGGTCTTATAAAAGCAGCTGCAGGTGCCGTGGGAGGAACGCTGGCCGATCAATGGAAAGAATTTTTCTACTGTGACGCTCTTGACAAATCGGTTCTCGCCGTTAAGGGTCAAAAGCGCACCTCGTCCCGCTCGTCAAACACAAAGGGCAACGACAACATCATTTCCAACGGCTCGGGTATTGCCGTGGCCGATGGACAGTGCATGATGATCGTTGAGCAGGGCAAGGTTGTGGAATTCTGCGCCGAGCCGGGCGAATTTACCTATGACTCCTCCACCGAGCCCAGCATTTTCACCGGCGGCTTCGGCAAGGGACTGCTCGAAACCTTCAAGACCGTCGGAAAAAGATTTACATACGGCGGAGACACCGGCAAGGACCAGCGGGCCTCGCCATCTGAGCTGAAAACTATCGTTCCCACATCTGCAGTGACATACAAATGGGAAGCATATTTTTTCAGCCTTGTGACAGTTTCCTCGTGTGGGTGACCATACTTGTTGCCCTTGCCGCAGGATATAACAGCATATCTCGGCATGACCTTGTTAAGAAAATCGACCCCCGAAGAAGTGGAACTGCCGTGACGCCTTATAGCCGAAAAGGACGGCGACGATATCGGTCTGATAAAA
>URYV01000156.1 GCA_900552285.1 uncultured Oscillospiraceae bacterium | reverse complement strand
GATGATATTATATTTACTGATGAGAATAATATTATTAATAATAAGATTAATTTTGCCGACATCGAAAGCGGCGTGGCCGCGGCCGAGAAAATCGGCTATCCCGTCCTTGTCAGACCCTCCTTTGTGCTGGGCGGACGCGCCATGGAGATAGTTGCCAACGAAAAAATGCTTCGCCACTACCTTAAAAACGCCGTTGAGGTTGACGTTGACAAGCCCGTGCTGGTCGACAAATACCTTGTGGGCAAGGAGGTTGAGGTCGACGCCATTTGCGACGGAAAGCAGGTTTTCATCCCCGGAATCATGGAGCTTGTGGAGCGCACCGGCGTTCACTCGGGCGACAGCACAAGCGTCTATCCCCCCTTCAGCATTTCGCAAAAAGTTAAAGACACCATTGCCGATTATACCACACGTCTGGGGCTCGGCATCGGCATTGTGGGACTTTTCAACATTCAGTTTATCGTCGACAAGGACGAAAACGTATTCGTAATCGAGGTCAACCCCCGCGCCTCCCGCTCGGTTCCCTTCCTTTCCAAATCCACCGGCTTCGGTCTTGTCAGAATCGCCACCAAAGCCATGCTGGGCAGCGACTTTGCCGCCCAGGGAATCACCGAAATGAGACCGAAAGACAAGGAGCGGTGGTATGTCAAGGCTCCCGCATTTTCCTTCGAAAAGCTGACCGGAATGGACGCCTATCTCTCCCCCGAAATGAAGTCGACGGGCGAGGCAATCGGCTATGACGACAGGCTCAACCGCGCGCTGTACAAGGCGCTTCAGGCCTCGGGCGTTAAAATAAAGGAATACGGCACCGTGCTTGTCACCCTCGCCGACGAGGACAAGGAGGAGGCTCTGCCGCTGGTGAGAAGATTCTATCAGCTGGGCTTTAACATCGAGGCCACCGTGGGCACGGCAAACTTCCTTAAAAAGCACGGCATACGCACAAGGGTGAGAGGAAAGCTCAGCGAAGGCAGCGAGGAAATTCTCGATTCCATCCGCGCCGGATATGTCAGCTATATAATCAACACCCGCGCCATTCTGTCGGGCGTTCATTATGAGGACGGCGTGGCCATTCGCCGCTGCGCCGTGCAAAACGGCGTCACCATTTTCACCTCCCTCGACACGGTGAAAATCCTTCTTGACGTGCTGGACGAAATGATTCCCGCCATTTCCACAATCTAATTTCAAAATTTAAACGGACTGCGAGGTTTTTGCTTCACAGTCCGTTTTTTTATTTGTTGAGAATATAAATGAAAAGGTTGAGATAACCGGCAAAGGCAAGCCAAAGCACATAGGGAATCTGAAGATACGCCGCCAAGTTATCCACCCTTTTATAGAAAATGACGGTTATGACGACAAGGGCGAGCAGCATAAGGAGCCACAAAAAGGAAAACAGAAAGGCGCCGCTGTTAAAAAAGAATATGCTCCAGAAAAAGTTGAAAATCAAGCTGACGGCGAAAGCCTCAAGAGAGAACTTTGCCGCCGAGATATTTTTCTCTCTTTTGTCATAAATCCTTGCCGCCGAAAGACCCATAAGGATATAAAGCGCCGTCCACACGATCGGAAAAACCGCAGCGGGCGGAGAAAGCGGCGGCTTTTCAATGCCGTCGAAAAGCTTCATGTTTCCCGCCGTACAAAGGGCCGAAAGCCCGCCCACGCAAAGGCAGATGACCGGGAACAAAATATAAGTAAGCTTTCTTTTTGAATTTCCGCTCAAAAAAATCACCTCCGCTTTATCTTATGAAAAAGCGGAGGTTTTATTCTTAAAAGATTTAAAAGCTGCAGCAGATTTTGATTATATCGAGAGCCTCAAGCAGGGTCGGGACGGGAATGTTAAGCGCGGGAAGCAGTCTCACCTTGTCCTTTGCGGTGAGGCAAAGCACGCCCTTTTCCATGCACTCTCTGACCACGTCGGCGGCGGGTTTTGTGGTTTTTATGCCGATCATAAGACCCATGCCGGTGACCGATTCGACGCCCTTTGCACCCTCAAGGGTGTCGAAAATCAGCTTGCTTTTTTCTTTGACTTCCGACAGCAGCTCGTCGTCGATTCGAGAGACAATGTTGACCGCTCCGGCGCAGCAGACGGGATTTCCCCCGAAGGTGGAGCCGTGGTCGCCGAAACCGAAAACCTTCGACACCTTCTCCGAAAGCAGCGTCGCGCCTATGGGAAGTCCGCCGCCAAGCCCCTTTGCCGTGGTGACAATGTCGGGGGTTATGCCGAAATTCATATAGGCGAAATATTTGCCCGTTCTGCCGTTTCCGGTCTGAACCTCGTCGACGATAAGCAGCACGTCCTTTTGAGCGGTCAGCTCTCTCACGGCCTTTACATATTCGCCGTCAAGGGGAACAACGCCGCCCTCGCCCTGTATGCACTCGATCATGACCGCGGCAACGTCGGAATTTTCAAGCTTTTGCGAAAGCTCCTTTGTATCTCCCGCGGCAATGTAGTCAAAGCCGGGGGTCAGCGGGGCGAAAAGCTCGTGATAATGGTCCTGACCCGTGGCGGCAAGGGTGGTCAGCGTTCTGCCGTGGAAGCTGTTTTTGAGGGTCAGAATCACGGGATTTTTGACATTTTTGCTGTCGCTTGCGTATTTTCTCGCCGCCTTAACGGCGCACTCATTGCTCTCCGCCCCGGAATTCGAAAAGAAAACCTTGCTCATTCCGGATTTTTCGCAAAGAAGCTCGGCAAGCTTTGCGCAGGGTTCGGTGTAATAGAGGTTTGACATATGCTGAACCATGGAAAGCTGGTCGGTGACGGCGTTTTTCCACTCGTCGTCGGAAATGCCGAATGCGGTGACGCCTATACCCGAGCCCATGTCGATATATCTTTTGCCCTCTTTGTCGAAAACCACCGAGCCCTTTCCGTTGAGAATGTCAACGGGAAAGCGGTTGTAGGTCGGGGCAGTATACTGTTTATCAAGTTTTTCAAGCTCTGTCATTTTCTTTCTCCCATCACCATTGTACCGGCGCCTTCGTCGGTCAGAATTTCCATAAGTATCGAATGGGGCACACGCCCGTCCATGATAACCACGTTTTCCACGCCCTTTTTAAGCGCCTTCACGCAGCAATCGACCTTGGGCACCATGCCGCCCGAAACCACTCCCTCGGCCTTCAGCTCTTCGGCCTCGTCAATGGTCACGTCGGGAATGAGGGTGGAGGGGTCGTCCCTATCCCGCAGAATTCCCGCAATGTCGGTCATCATGATAAGTCGCTCGGCCTTTAAGGCGCCCGCGATAAAGGCGGCGGCGGTGTCTCCGTTTATGTTAAAGCTGTTGCCCTGTCGGTCGCAGCCGACGGTGGAAACCACGGGAATATATCCCTTTTCCAGCAAGTCGTTTATGGGGGTTATGTTGACGTTGGTGATTTTTCCCACATAGCCGAGCCGCTCGTCCTTGATTTCGGCCTCGATAAGACGTCCGTCCATGCCGGAAATTCCCATTGCGCGGCCGCCCTTCATTTCAAGAAGATTGACAAGGGTTTTGTTGACCTTTCCGGCAAGCACCATTTGAACGATGTCCACCGTTTCCTTGTCGGTCACACGAAGTCCGTCGACAAATTCGGCCTTTTTGCCGAGTCTTGTCATAAGGTCGCTGATTTCGGGGCCGCCGCCGTGAACAAGCAAGATTTTGACTCCGATAAGCCACAG
>URYV01000155.1 GCA_900552285.1 uncultured Oscillospiraceae bacterium | reverse complement strand
GAATTATCGGCGAGATAACAAAGGAAAAGATTGAAGTTCTCCAAAATGCCGATTGCGAATACAAGGCCCGCCGGGCCGACGACTATGTTATATAGAGGTATATATGCTGAATGAATTTTCCCGAACCGAGCTGCTTTTAGGAAAAGAGGCGCTCGAAAAGCTTTCCGGCTGCCGCGTGGCGGTTTTCGGCGTGGGGGGAGTCGGCGGTTATGTCGCCGAAGGCCTTGCCCGAAGCGGCGTCGGCGCCCTCGACCTTATTGACGACGACAAGGTCTGTTTAACCAACATCAACCGTCAGATAATCGCCGCCCGCTCGACGGTGGGCAAATATAAGGTCGACGTGGCAAAGGAGCGGCTGCTTGACATAAATCCGAAAATTCGGGTGACCGTTCACAAAACCTTCTATTGCCCCGAAACGGCGGAGGAATTTGATTTTAAGGACTACGATTATGTGGTCGACGCCATCGACTCGGTGACCGGCAAAATCGAGTTGTGCGTTCAGGCCAAGGCGGCCAACGTGCCCATAATCTGCTCCATGGGGGCGGGGAACAAGCTCGACCCAACCGCCTTCGAGGTGGCCGACATTTCCAAAACCTCGGTATGTCCCCTAGCAAGGGTCATGCGCTATGAGCTTAAAAAGCGGGGCATTAAAAATGTCAAAACTGTCTATTCAAAGGAGCCGCCCATAACTCCCAAGGATACCGACGAAAACAGCTGTAAAAACCATTGTATCTGCCCCCCGGGTACCAAGCGCAAATGCACCGCCCGCCGCGCCGTCCCCGGAAGCGTGGCCTTTGTGCCGTCGGTGGTGGGGCTGATAATCGCAGGCGAGGTCATAAAGGACCTTATAAAATAAAAAAAACCGAAGGAAAATTGAGCGGAAGAGACTCTTCGATTTTAAAAGACAGCATTACGCATATACTCTGTTCCCTTGCGTAACAGCATAAAAGACAGCATTATGCAAAGCCCCGGCTCCCTTGTGTAAAGGGAGCTGTCAACCGCAAGGTTGACTGAGGGATTGTCCGTTTTTTAACAGCCGCCGGTTTTTCATATTATGAAAGGTGTTCCGGAAAAAACTTTTGAAAATAATAAAAAAACCTCTTGACAAAAGGGTAAAGAGGGGTATAATAAAACCAACATATGAACAATTATTCAAATGAAAGGTTGAGCAAATATGGAAAACGACAAAAACATAGAGCTCTGTGCCGACGAATGCGTCCACGAGGACGTCATCAAAAAGGTGACCGAAATCATGCCCGATGAGGACATTGTTTTCGACCTTGCCGAGCTTTTCAAGGTTTTCGGCGACAGCACAAGGCTTAAGATTCTTTGCGTGCTTCTTGAGTCGGAAATGTGCGTCTGCGATATTGCCGAGCTGCTTAACATGAGCTTTTCGGCTATTTCCCATCAGCTTCGGGTGCTTAAGCAGTCCAAGCTTGTGAAATTTCGCCGAGAGGGCAAAACCGTGATTTATTCCCTTTCGGACGAGCACGTCCGTTCGATAATCGACCAGGGACTTGAGCATATAGGAGAGTGATTAAAATGGAAAAAGAGCAAAAAGAATCCTTAATCAGAATAATCGCCTCGGCGGTGCTGCTCGGGGCGGCATATCTTGTCAACAGTCTCACCGAGCTTACCGCTTTTCAGCAGGTTTTGCTGTTTCTCATTCCGTATCTTGCCGCCGGCTATGACGTGGTCATTTCGGCCGTGAAAAATATTCTTCACGGCGAGCTTTTCGACGAAATGTTTCTCATGACGGTGGCGACCGTGGGTGCCTTCTGTATCGGGGATTATCCCGAGGGCGTTTTCGTCATGATTTTCTATCAGCTGGGCGAATTCTTCCAGGATTATGCCGTCGACAAAAGCCGCGATTCCATTTCGGCGCTTATGGAAATCTGCCCCGAAACCGCCAATCTCGAAACCGAAAACGGCCTTAAAACCGTCGACCCCAAAGCCCTTAAAATCGGCGACATAATCGTTGTCAAGGCGGGCGAAAAGGTGCCGGTCAACGGCCGCATAATCGAGGGAACTTCCTCTCTTGACACCTCGGCGCTCACGGGCGAGTCGCTTCCCCGTGAGGTTGCCGAGCGCGACGAGGTGCTGGGCGGCTGCATCAACATAAACGGCACGCTGCGCATAAAGGTCACAAGCGTGTTTGCCGATTCGGCGGTGGCCAAAATTCTCGAAATGGTCGAACACGCAAGCGAGAAAAAGGGTAAGGCCGAAAAATTCATCACCAAATTTTCCAAAATCTATACCCCCGCCGTGGTTGTTGCGGCGGTGATGCTTGCGGTTATTCCGCCCCTTGTGACGGGGCAGCCCTTCGCTTCATGGGTCAACCGCGCCCTCATTTTCCTTGTAATTTCCTGCCCCTGCGCCCTTGTTATCTCGGTGCCGCTTTCCTTCTTTTCGGGAATCGGCGGCGCATCCAAGAGAGGTATTCTCATAAAGGGCTCAACCTGCCTCGAGGCGCTGTCCAAGACCTCAGCCGTTGTTTTTGACAAAACGGGAACCCTCACCGAGGGCAAATTCTCGGTGACTGCCGTTCATCCTCAGGTCATTTCGGAGGAAGAGCTTGTTAAAATAGCCGCGTCGGCGGAATATTTCTCCGACCACCCCGTTTCGGTGTCGCTTAAAAATGCCTGCAAGGACGAAATCGACCCCTCCGTTGTCAAAAATGTAAAGGAAATTGCCGGCAAGGGACTTTCGGCGGAAATCAACGGCCGTAAGGTGCTTGTGGGCAACGGCAAGCTTATGGCGGCGGAAAATGTGGAATATCACGACTGCCACAAGGTGGGAACCGTTGTTCATGTGGCGGTTAACGGAAAATATTTCGGTCATATCGTCATTTCCGACGTGGTAAAGCCCGATTCCGAAAAGGCAATCAGAGAGCTTAAAGGTGACGGCTGCAAGACGGTCATGCTCACCGGCGACCGCAAAGAGGTTGCCGAGCAGGTGGGTAAAAACCTCGGTCTTGACGAAATTCACGCCGAGCTTCTCCCTGACGGAAAGGTGGAAAAGCTGGAATCGGTCATGAAGAAAAACAGCGGCATGACGGCCTTCGTGGGCGACGGAATTAACGACGCGCCGGTGCTGTCAAGCGCCGATGTGGGTATTGCCATGGGTGCCCTCGGCTCCGACGCCGCGATTGAGGCGGCCGACATCGTCCTCATGGACGACAAGCCCTCGAAAATTCCTCTCGGCATTAAAATCGCCAAAAAGACCATGCGTCTTGTTAAGGAAAACATCGTCTTTTCCCTTGCCGTTAAGGCGGTCATACTGGTGCTCGGCGCCGTTGGCATAGCCAACATGTGGCTTGCGATATTCGCCGACGTGGGCGTTGCCCTCATCGCCACCCTTAACGCCACAAGAGGTCTTAATACGCGAAATATGTAATAAAAACAAACCGCCGTTTGAATAATTTCAACGGCGGTTTTTCTGTACATTTTATTCGCTTCTGAGAGCCTCGACGGGGTCTTTTTTTGCGGCTACCGAGCTTGGAATAAGCCCGGCGATAAGGGTGAGCACAACGCTTATAATAACAAGTATTGCTCCTCCCGCCGGCGGCAGCGCCGAAATTCCCGCGATGTCGGTCAGGTGCTCGACAATAATGTTTATGGGAATGTTCAAAAGCAGCGTCACAAGTATTCCGATTATACCCGCCA
>URYV01000154.1 GCA_900552285.1 uncultured Oscillospiraceae bacterium | reverse complement strand
TTGGCAAGACAGAAGTGGCAATTCGTGCGGCTTTTAAGGCAGTGCAGACCGGCGAGGTGCAGTCGGTAGCGCTGGAGCCGACACAGAGCTCCGGTGACGGGCAGGGCAGCATGCCGACATTCAAGGCGGTCATTTCGGTGGATCCGCTGGAGGGACAGAAAATTTACAGCGGCATGTCTATCGAATATAAAATCACGACAGCCTCGTCCTACGGCTGCCTGATGGTATCGTCGTCGGCTATCGTCAACACGGACAGCGGCACAGCTGTATTCGCCAAGCCGCTGACGGACGAGAACGGAAACGAGATTCCGTTTGAGGAAACCCTGCCGATTCCCGAGGGTACCGAAGGTATTCCGGAGGATTATCAGCTTGTACCGGTTGAGACCGGCATTGCCGATTCGACCAACACGGAAATCCTCGGCGGTCTGGAAGAGGGCACCGAGGTATTCCTCGCCGGTCCGAGCGATCTGTATGCCGAAATGTCGGGTGACGGCATGTCTGCCGGTATGTCCGTCGGTTGAGGAGGGCGCGCTTATGTGGGAAAGAAACGCGCAGACTCCTGACACGGAGCGCCGCGCTGAATTGTTAATTGACGTTCAGCGCATGAGCAAGATTTACAACGAAGGAAGAGAAAACGAAGTACGTGCACTGGATGACATCTCGCTGCAGGTGCAATGGCCGCCTCGACTCCGCGGTCGATGGCGTCGGCAAGCTTCTTTTCCTCCTCGCCCCTGACCTTTCCGAGCACAAAATCGGCGAGGTCCATGTCGGGGTGGGGTTTGGGCCCGATTGCCACCCGAAGGCGGAGAAAATCGTCGTGACCCGTGAGATAAATTATCGACTTGATGCCGTTGTGGCCGCCGTCGGAGCCTTTTTTTCTTATGCGAAGTTTGCCGGTGTCGAGAGCCACGTCGTCATAAACCACGATCAACCGCTCGGCGGGGATTTTATAGAAATTCAGTATATCCCGCACCGCTTCGCCGGAATTGTTCATAAAGGACTGCGGCTTGACAAGCAGCACCCTCACTCCGTCTATAACGCCGTCGCCGTAAAGCGCCTTGAATTTGAGCTTTTTAACGTCGCAGCCGATTTTGTCGGCCAGTCGGTCGATGAACATGAAACCGACGTTGTGACGGGTCAGCTCATATTTTTCACCGGGATTTCCGAGCCCCACAATGACGTAGGAGGGGGAGAGGGCGGAAGAAAAATCCTTCTTTTTCGATTTAAAAAACATATCAGTCGTTGAACATGGTGCCGAGAGGCTTGTCCTCATAAATGCGCTCAATGGCCTCGGCAAAGGTGGGCGCCACGGGCAGCGTCACGATCTTGTCGATGTTCTTTTCCTCGGGCAGGGGGATGGTGTCGAGCAGGACAACCTCCTTAATGGGGCTTTCCTGAATACGCTCGATTGCGGGGCCCGAAAGAACGCCGTGGGTGGCGCAGGCATAAACCTCTTTGGCTCCGCCTATTTCCTGAACGGCCTTTGCGGCGTTGCAGAGGGTTCCGGCGGTGTCTATCATGTCGTCCACGAGAATGACGTTTTTATCCTTAACGTCACCGATTATGTTCATGACCTCGCAGACGTTGGCGCGCTGGCGGCGCTTGTCCACAATGGCGATGGGCGCGTCGAGACGGCGGGAGAAGTTTCTCGCTCTCGTGACCGAGCCGAAATCGGGGGATACGACGACGATGTCGTCGGGGCTTGTGCCGAATTTATCAACAAAATAGGGGGCAAGAAGGGGCACTCCGAGGAGATGATCCACCGGGATGTTGAAGAAACCCTGAATCTGAGCGGCATGGAGATCCATGGTCAGCAGTCGGTCTGCGCCGGCGGCCGTGATAAGGTCGGCGCACAGCTTGGCCGAAATCGGGTCGTGAGCCTTGGCCTTTCTGTCCTGTCTCGCATAGCCGAAGTAAGGCATGACCGCGGTTATTCTTGCGGCCGAGGCGCGCTTCATGGCGTCGATCATGATGAGCATTTCCATGAGGTTGTCGTTGACGGGAGCGCAGGTCGACTGGACGATAAAAACGTCGGAGCCGCGGACGGTCTCGTTGATGGAAACGGAAATCTCACCGTCGCTGAAGGTGCGCACGTCGGAATTCGAGAGTCTCAGTCCCAGTGAATCGGCAATGCTTTTGGCAACCGGTCGGTTGGAGTTTGCCGAAAAAATCTTGATGTCTTTTCCGTGAAAATTCATTTTTTTTCCCCCTAAAAACTTTGGCAATAAAACCTATGTCATGACAACGCAAAACAGCCCGCCGAGGTCTCGGTCGGACGCCGTCTGTCATCTTCATTTTACAACAAATTCCGAGTTTTGCAAGTGTTAAATATTATCGACACATATAAATGGTTAATTTAGACTAATTTTTCGGCTTTTTCGGGTAAAATTTTTCATATAAAAGGGGTAGCAATTATCATACCTTTTTGATATAATACATTTTGAAACTGAAATTCGGGGGTTTTCCCGTTTCGGTCTTTAAAAATGTCATCAAAATAAGATGGAAATAAAATTGAGAGGAAGTTTCAAAATGAGCAAAAAGTATTGCTATCTTTTCTCTGAGGGCAATGCCAACATGAGAGAGCTTCTGGGCGGTAAAGGCGCAAACCTTGCCGAAATGACCAACATCGGTCTTCCGGTGCCCCAGGGCTTCACCGTGACCACCGAGGCCTGCACCCAGTATTATGAGGACGGTCGCGAGATCAATCCCGAAATAATGGCAGAGATCAACGAATATATCGGCAAGATGGAGGAAATCACCGGCAAAAAGTTCGGCGATAAGGAAAATCCCCTTCTCGTTTCGGTTCGTTCGGGTGCCCGCGCTTCCATGCCCGGCATGATGGACACCATTCTTAACCTCGGTCTTAACGAGACCGTTGTTAACACCATCGCCGAGAAATCCGGCAATCCCCGTTGGGCTTGGGACTGCTACAGAAGATTTATCCAGATGTATTCCGACGTTGTTATGGAAGTCGGTAAGAAATACTTCGAGGAGCTCATCGATCAGATGAAGGCCAAGAAGGGCGTAACTCAGGACGTCGACCTCGACGCCGAGGATCTTAAAGAGCTTGCCGGCCAGTTCAAGGCCGAGTATAAGGCAAAAATCGGCGAAGACTTCCCCACCGACCCCAAGGAGCAGCTCATGGGCGCCATCAAGGCCGTTTTCCGTTCCTGGGACAACCCCCGCGCAAACGTTTACCGCCGCGACAACGACATTCCCTATTCCTGGGGTACTGCTGTTAACGTTCAGTCCATGGCCTTCGGTAACATGGGCGACGACTGCGGAACCGGCGTTGCATTTACCCGTGACCCCGCCACCGGCGCAAAGGGTCTGTTCGGCGAATTCCTCACCAACGCTCAGGGCGAGGATGTTGTTGCCGGCGTTCGTACTCCTATGCACATTTCCGAGATGGAAGAGAAATTCCCCGAGGCATTCAAGGAGTTCAAAGAGGTCTGCAAGACTCTTGAAAATCATTACAGAGATATGCAGGACATGGAGTTCACCGTCGAGCACGGAAAGCTCAACATGCTCCAGACCCGTAACGGTAAGAGAACCGCTCAGGCCGCTCTCAAAATCGCCTGCGATCTCGTTGACGAGGGCATGAGAACCGAGGAAGAGGCCGTCGCAATGATCGACCCCAGAAACCTCGACACCCTTCTCCATCCC
>URYV01000153.1 GCA_900552285.1 uncultured Oscillospiraceae bacterium | reverse complement strand
TATGTCGGCCGCACGGGCCAGCACGCCCAGCGCCAGCGTCCAGTACACGTTCTGATTGCCCCAATGGAACGGCGTCTTGAAGAAGGCCATGTCAAAGGGTACCTCGCTGAGAAGCCCAAACAGGAACAGCCGCCCGATGTACTTTTTCACGGATATGCCATTGTCGGGTTCGGCGCCGTGAGATACGAGCGCGGCCGTTTTGCCCCTCTCGGATACGGGGCCGTGACCACGAGAGCCCACACCGAGTTTACCTCCCGTCTTGAAGAAATCTACGACGGCATGACCGAGCTTATAGCCAAATACCGACCCGACTGCATTTCGGTGGAAAAGCTCTACTTCAACACCAACACCACCACCGCCATTGCGGTTGCCGAGGCGAGGGGATGTATACTTCTCGCCGCAAAAAAAGGTCTTGTGCCGGTTTACGAATATACGCCGCTTCAGGTCAAATCGTCGGTGACCGGATACGGCAGAGCCGAAAAAAAGCAGATCATGGAAATGACCCGTATACTGCTCGGTCTCGACAAAATTCCCCGTCCCGACGACGCTGCCGACGCCCTTGCCCTTGCCGTTTGCCACGGGCACAGCGCGGGCTCGCTGCTCACTCAAAACAGATTGTAGGAGAAATATATGTTCTATTCATTGACAGGAAAGCTTGTTCTTCTCAGCCGCAACCGCGCCGTTATAAGCTGCGGCGGCGTGGGCTTTGACTGCTGCATAACCGAGACGACCTATAAGGAGCTTGTCGGAAAGAACGGGGAGGTAACGCTTTTTACCCACCTGAACGTCAAGGAGGACGCCCTTGATCTTTTCGGCTTTTACGCAAGAGAGGAGCTTGAATTTTTCAAGCTGCTTATTGGAATTTCGGGAATTGGTCCGAAGGCCGCAGTCGCCATACTTTCGGTGCTTTCTCCCGACCGCCTTTCGGTTGCGATAATGTCGGGCGACTTCAAGGCCATAAGCGCGGCGCAGGGAGTGGGTGCCAAAACCGCCCAAAGGGTGGTTATGGAGCTTAAGGATAAGCTCGGGCGCTCAAACGTTGCCGTGTCCCCCGACGCACAGGAAGCGGGTGCCGTTTCGGCATCGGCAAACGCAAGCGACGCCGTCATTGCCCTTGAGGCTCTCGGCTTTCAGCGTTCCGACGCGTCGTTGGCGGTGGGCCGCCTTGACAGCGGGCTTGATACCGAAACTCTCATAAAGCAGGCGCTTAAACTTTTGTCCAAAGGCCTATAAAAGAGGAAATATAAATGATAGAAAACGAAATGGATTTTGAAAACCGCATGGTGTCTCCCGATTTTGCTCCGGGGGAAACCGAGCTTGAGAATTCCCTTCGCCCCAAAACCCTTGACGACTATATCGGTCAGGAAAAGGCCAAGGAAAATCTCTCAATATACATAAAGGCGGCAAAGCAGAGGGGCGAGCCCCTTGACCATGTGCTGCTTCACGGCCCTCCGGGACTCGGCAAGACCACCCTTTCGGGCATTATCGCCAACGAAATGGGAGTCAACCTGCGCATGACCTCCGGCCCCGCCATAGAAAAGCCGGGCGACCTTGCGGCGCTGCTTACCAATCTCAACGAGGGCGACGTGCTGTTCATTGACGAAATTCACCGTATTTCCCGCAATGTGGAAGAGGTGCTCTATCCCGCCATGGAGGATTTCGCCGTCGACATCATAATCGGCAAGGGACCCTCCGCCCGCTCCATTCGCCTCGACCTTAACAGGTTCACCCTTGTGGGGGCGACCACCCGTTCGGGGCAGCTGACCGCGCCCCTTCGCGACCGTTTCGGGGTCATGCTCCGTCTTGAGCTTTACACTCCGGAGGAGCTTGCGAAGATAGTCACCCGTTCGGCCGGTATTCTCGGAATTGAAATCGACGCCGAGGGTGCTCTTGAAATAGCCTCCCGATCGAGAGGAACCCCGAGAATCGCCAACAGGCTGCTCAAGCGTGTGCGGGACGTGGCCGAGGTGCTTTACAATTCCTCTATAACCCTTGAGGTTGCGAGGGCGGCGCTCGACCGCTTTGAAATCGACGAGCTGGGTCTTGACGATTTCGACCGAAGGCTGCTGACCTCCATGATATACAATTACGGAGGAGGCCCCGTGGGGCTTGAAACTCTTGCCGCCTCTCTCGGCGAGGAAGCGGTCACCATTGAGGACGTTTACGAGCCCTATCTTATGCAGTTGGGCTTTTTGACCAGAACACCGAGGGGCCGCTGCGTGACGCCTGCAGCCTATCGGCATCTTGATATTGAAATTCCCGAAAAATAGATAAAGAGGAGAAAAAATTATGCCAAGACTTTTTGGAACAGACGGTGCAAGAGGAGTGGCCAACAGAGAGCTTACCTGCGAGCTGGCCATGAAAATAGGACGTGCGGCGGCGGTCGTGCTTGCCGGGGCGGGTAAAAGCCGTCCGAAAATTCTCATAGGTATGGACCCGAGAATTTCTTCTCAGATGCTCGAGGCGGCTTTGACGGCAGGAATTTGCTCTGTCGGCGCCGACGTGCTCAGAATAGGAACCGTCCCCACCCCCGCGGTTGCGTATCTCGTCAAAAAATACGAGGCCGACGCCGGCGTTATGATTTCGGCTTCCCACAATTCCTGCGAATATAACGGCATAAAGCTTTTCAGCGGAACCGGCTTTAAGCTTTCCGACGAGCTGGAGGATAAAATAGAAGAGCTTGTCGTGAGCGGGGTTTATGACGGCGCTCATCCCATCGGAGAAAATGTCGGACGCGTTATAGAAATGCCGAATGCCGTGGAGGACTATATAAAGCACGTTGTTTCCACCGTCGATGTCCGTTTTGACGGCATGAGGGTGGCGCTCGACTGTGCCAACGGTTCGTCCTCGGTATGCGCCGAACAGCTTTTCACCCGTCTCGGTGCCGAGGTTGCGGTTATACACAACAGCCCCGACGGAATAAATATTAACGACCGCTGCGGTTCCACCCATATGGAATCTCTTGTGAGTTTCGTAAAGGCGGGCAACATGGACGTGGGCTTTGCCTTTGACGGAGACGCCGACAGATGTCTTGCGGTGGACGGCGACGGAAATATTGTGGACGGCGACGTGCTCATTGCCATTGCCGCCATGGATATGAAAAAGCGCGGCGAGCTTAAAAATAATACCGCCGTTGTGACCGTCATGACCAACATGGGCTTTTGGAAGTTTGCGGCGGGCAACGGCATTGAGGTCAAAAAGACCGCCGTCGGCGACCGCTATGTGCTGGAGGAAATGCTTAAAAACGATTATTCCATCGGCGGAGAGCAGTCGGGCCACATAATTTTCCGCGAATTTGCCACCACCGGCGACGGCGAGCTGACGGGCGTTCAGATTCTTGCCGCCATGAAGCGGGAGGGAAAGACCTTAAGACGTCTTGCCGAAATTATGAAAATATATCCCCAGACCCTTAAAAATGTCGTGGTCACGCCCGAGGGAAAGGCGGCCTATGCCGACGACGGCGAGATAAAGAGCGTCATCGAATCGGTGGAAAAGGAACTCGGAGGCGACGGACGGGTGCTTGTGCGTACCGCCGTTTCCGGTAAGCAGTTTACACCGGGCGGCGGCGTAGAACTGTGTGCGATCCTGGGCAAGGACTGCCTTTGGCGTGGAGTGGGCGAGCAAGACGCAAAACGTAAGGGAGGATTCCGCCATAGCGGGCGTATGGTCGCTGGGTATGGCT
>URYV01000152.1 GCA_900552285.1 uncultured Oscillospiraceae bacterium | reverse complement strand
CTGGCAGCCATCCAGAGCGTGCCCGCCAAGACCGTGTTCGTGCTGCCCAACAACACCAACATCATCCTCGCCGCGCAGCAGGCGGCGGAGCTTGCTGCCGAGAGCTTTTTTGAAAAGCAGGTCGGCCGTGTCGAGAAGGTGCTTCTCGAGCAAAAAAAGGACGGGCTTTTCGAAGGCTATACCGAAAATTACACACCCGTAAGGGTAAAAGCCAACGACCGATTAAAGGGCGAAATAGTAAAAGTAAAAATTATTTCGTCGAGCAAAGAGGGCTGCCTCGGAGAGCTTGTAACAAAATAAGAAAAGGAGCGGAATGTACCGCTCCTTTTGATTTATATAAGCCGTGAAATTATTTCGTTTGAAAGCAGAAAACCATGCCTTGTCAGGGCGATTTTTTTGCCGTCGAAGGCGACAAGGCCGTGAAGTGCAAGCTCCTTTGCAACGGCAAGAGAGGTCTTTTTAAAGGGAAAACCGAATTTCTGCTCGAACTTTTCAAGGTCAAGTCCCTCGCAAAGCCGCAGCCCGAGCATGATATATTCCTCCGCTCCGCCGCCATCTCCGTCAAAAACGGGAGCGGCGCCCTTTATATATTCGGCAAGATTCCTTTTGTAAAAAAATCTTTTTCCTTCAAAAAAAGAATGAGCCGACGGGCCGAATCCGAGATATTCCTCGTCACGCCAATATTTAAGATTGTGGCGGCTTTCAAAGCCGGGCTTCGAGAAATTCGAAATTTCATACTGCATAAAGCCGTATTGCTCAAGAAGCTCGCAGGCATAAAGATAGCTTTCGGCGCAAAAATCCTCGTCGCAAAGGGGCAGCTCGCCTTTCTTTTGCAAAAGAGCAAAACGCGTTCCCTCCTCGACCTTCAAAATATAAGCCGAAACATGACTCACCCCGAGGGAGGCGGCAAAATCCACCGACCGCTCAAGGCTTTCCCTTGTTTGAAAGGGAATTCCGAGCATAAGGTCGAGAGATATGTTTTGAAAGCCCTCCGCCTTTGCAAGGCCGACGGTCTCGCTCGCCTGTTCGGGAGAATGGCCGCGCCCCAAAAATTCAAGCTCGTTTTCGCAGGCCGACTGCATACCCACCGACAGGCGGTTTACCCCGCAGCGGCGCAGCCCTTCGAAAAGGCCGGGTACGGTTTCGCCCGGGTTCGTTTCGACCGTTATTTCGGCCGAGTCGTCAATCGAAAAGATTTCCCTTGCGGAGCTTACAAGCCGACGAAGAAGGTCGGCGGGAAGTTCGGTAGGCGTTCCCCCTCCGAAATAGAGTGTGTCGGCCGACTGACCTCTTTCGCGAAAACGCTCCATGTCACGCAAAACGGCGGAGGCATAGTCCTCTGCGGACTTTAGTGTGCACACAGAAAAGAAATCGCAATACCCGCACTTTTTTCTGCAAAAGGGCACATGAACGTATATTCCGAGCTGCGCCATATCAGGCACCGATTGCGGGAATGCCGCGAATCAAAACATAGCAAAGCACTTCAAAGGCAAGCACAAGACCGACGCTCAGCCCCGAAAAGCCCGCCGATGAAATAATTCCCATCGAAAGCACAGCGCCGATAAAGCACATGGCCGCAAGAAGTCCCCTTGCGACATTAAGTGTCTTTTTAAGCCGTTTGCAGACAAGCACCGACGAGAAAAGAGATTTTGCCTCTCCGTCGCACAGCAGCTTTCCGTCGACGGGATTTTGCGACTTGTCGGTCATTTTCTTATATATGTTTCTTGCCGCCGTTCCCATGACCCTCACAGAGCCCGCAGGGAGACGGAAAATTCGGCAGATAAATTCGGCCGTGATGTTGGGGTCGCTTGAATAGACGGCGACGGCCATGCCGCGCTTTACGGCCTCGCGAAGCCTTTCGGCGATTTTTCGGCTTGCCTTATACTGAACAAGGAAAATCGCGTTGAGACGGCCTTCGTTTGCAAGATAAACGGGGCGGATGTTGGTGTCCTCGTATTTTTGCTCATATCCGTAATCGGGAGTTTTCACACCGTGCAGCTCGAGCAGCTTGCGGTTGCCCACAAGAACCCTCTGTCCTGACACCCAGCCGGAAATTCCCATATCCTCTTCATAAACAATGGTGTCGACCTGCGGGTCAAATCCGGTGTCATTCTGCATTATGGTGGAGAAAAGAGGAGAAAGCGGCCCGCCCGACATTTCGAGAATTTTTGCCGCGTCGATTATGGAATAGTCGAGCATACGGTTTTCCGAAGCCTTAAGTCCCTTTAAAACGACGCTCCCCTCGGGGAAAAGCTCGTCGGCGCCCACGGCGATTATGTCGGCGTCGGAAAATTCCTCGACGGCGTCATATCCCGAAAGCATTACGCGGTCTCTTTTGAGCTTTTCGGCAGTCTTTCTCAAAACAGCGTTCCCCGAAAGAGAAAGCAGCGCCGGCTGGGTCATGCAAAGGGCGGCGCAGAAAGCCGAAAAGGCGGCCATTCCGTCCCCTTTTTCGCCCGCGGCGGGGAAGAAAAAGCAAAGCGCTCCGCAAACCAGCGAAAAAATCACCGAACCGACAAAGAGCATCTTGCCCGACTTTATGCAGACGTCCTCGGCATAGGAATGATACATGAAGTCCGACACCTCGTCGCATCTTTTCGCAAGACAGACACGACGGTCGCCCACCGAAAGACCTCTTCCGAGCTCCCGCGATTCCTTGCTGCCCATAACCGAAACAAGGGGATATTTTTCCTCTCTGTTTCCCACAAGCTGAAAATTCTGAATTCGAAGATCGAGAGAGGCGTTTCGCCCAAGCACCACGAAAAGCAGCGCCGTGACCGCCGCTCCGCTGTAAAAGGTTTCATAAACCGAGCCGGAAAAGCTCTCGTGGCGGAAAATCAGCAGAATGTTCTGGATAAATGCGGGAATGACCACCGCTGCGGCAATGCTGCCCGGGATTATGCGCCCGCGGAAAAGGGAGGCAATTCCCCCGAAAAGCGTTCGTATGTTGACCGCAACGGCCACCGCCGTTATGACTGCGCACAGCGTCACAAAGGTTTTGGGATTTTCATCGAAAATGTTAAACGGGGAGCCGAGGCTGTGTGAAAAGGACAAAAACAGCAGCAGTATCGCCGCAAGAAATGTCAGCACGGTCTCGACCTTGGACAGCTTTTTCTGATATTCAAGATCCCTGCGAACATCGGCCGACTCGGAAAAGCGGTGATATTCGCCGTCCCGCTCATATGACCCTTCGGCGCGAGTTCGTCATCGAAGGCCGCATCGACCATTCGGACATCCGGGGCTGCAATCTTCTGGTACAATGAAATGCCGGTTGAAATATCGGCAACGCATCGCAGCGCGGAATGCCGTTCCCACGGTGTTCCGCCGTGTTTGCAAATCCGCCCCACCCCTGACTCCCCGCCCGGGGCGGGAAGTTGAACGCCGCAAGCGGCAGAGTGTCGCGACGAACCCCTTTACAAATTATCAGACTCCATGAAAACCGTAGCATTCGTTCCCATCCGGCTCAACAGCCAGCGCGTCGCAGGCAAGAACCTCCGCCCGCTGGACGGATCGCCGCTGATGTGTCATATCCTGAAAACCCTGACTGAAGTGGAGGGCATCGACGAGGTCTACGTCTTTTGCAGCGACGAAGGCATCCGCGCGTTGCTGCCCGAGGGGGTCCGGCTGCTGCTCCGCGACCCGTCGCTCGACAGCGACACGACGCTCGGACGGGAGATTTACGACAGCTTCAC
>URYV01000151.1 GCA_900552285.1 uncultured Oscillospiraceae bacterium | reverse complement strand
GGCGGCGAGACGGCCGAGGCCGCCGTTGCCGAGGCCCGCGTCGGGCTCCATTTCATATATTTTATCCAGCTTTACGTTAAAGCCGGCAAGAGCCTTTCTGACAGGCTCGGTTATTCCCAAATTAAAGAGACTGTTTTTAAGCGAGCGGCCCATAAGAAATTCCATACAGAGATAGTAGACCTGCTTGGAATTCTGCTGCTCGGCCTTTTCGATAAATTCGTTGCGGTTTTTTACAAGAATGTCCTTAACTGCAAGCACCACGGCCTTATAAATATATTCGTCTCCCGCGTCCTCGGGGCGAAGCCCGAAATGAGTGGAGAGCTTTTCCTTTATAAGCTCGGAGGCTCTTTCGGCGGTAAGCTTGACTTTCATAAAACAATCCTCCTCGGTCGGCTGTATGTCGGAAGGCTAAACTCGGAACGCCTTCGGCACGCCTTATACACACTTATTTTACCATAATATGCGTCAAAAGCAATAGCCTTACGGAGAGAAAAAGGGTCTTTAATCAAAATTTACGGTTTATTTACAAGCGAAAAAGCTCCTTTTCGGCACATATTAAAACACCCCGCAGGGTCAAAATCCAAGCAGGGTGTTCGGGTCGGTTTCGAAAAGCTCGCAAAGAGCCACAAGGCGCTCGAGGGAGGGCACCCTTTTCCCGATTTCGTAATAGGCATATGTCGAACGGTCGATGGACAGTCTGTCGGCCACCTGCCGCTGTGTATATCCGCTGTCCAGTCGGTGGGTTTTAATTCTTTTTCCCAAAGTTTTCATCTCATTATACATATCATCACCTTTTATATATTACACTTTTACATATGGTATGTCAACACATTGATTGTTTGGTTATTTTATATCCATTATTATTTTATTAAAAGGAAGTGGTTACATGGCGGACAAGCGCTCGGTTCTGCTTTTAAAAGATTACGGACACGTCGAGATAAGGCTTAAAGAGTTGCTTGACAAGGCGGGAATGACCCGAAATGCTCTTGCCGACGCCATAGGTTCAAACTTTGAAGTTGTCAACAAGTGGTACAGCGGAGCCTTGGGTAAAATCGACGCCGACGTCCTTGCGCGGATATGTTATGTTTTGCAATGCCGCGTTGAGGACCTCATCGTTTACAGGGAAAACCGAACCGAATAACACCCGCGGAAAAACAAGCGGTATGCGACAGACGAGAGCTTTTGCATATTGCTTTTTTTCTTTGGTGTGTTAAAATAAAAGCGGTGATATTTATGGCAGAAAACAAAAATATTTATTCCGAAAGCATTTCGGTCAAAAGCTATGACAGCGATATGTTCAAGGAAATGTCGATTCCCGCGATTATGCGGTATTTCCAGGAAATCGGGGGGCATCAGCTTGCGACGGTGGGACTGCCCTATGAGAAAATGTTTGCCGACGGGGCGGTCTTTCTGCTCAACTGCGTGGATATACATATAAACAGGCCCATTCCCCTTTGGCAGCCGCTTACCATAGAGACATGGTGTTACGGCGTCAATGGCGCGATTTTCACACGGAACAACCGTCTTAAAACCGCGGACGGCGAGGTCATGGCCGAAGGCTCGGCGGGATGGTTTCTTGTCGACCCCGAAAGCCACCGCATAATCCGTCCCAAGGAATATCCCCCGGCGCTGGGAATTCCCATGGCGGAAATTCCGCTGCTTTCGGACGGGCGGGTGCGTATAAAGCGCCCCGAGCAGGGACAAAAGCTTTGCGACAAGTTTCTGTGCACTCTGTCCTAATCCTTTGCCAAATAATCCTCCTGACGCCGATTACAACCGTCATCTGAACAACACAAAATATGCCGAAATCATAACCGACCTTTGCACCGACGAGCTTGAGAAAAAGCGCATACGGGATTTTCGCATTGTTTATGCGGGGGAAGCCCGTGTGGGAGACACGGTGGAGATTTTCAGAGAAAACGACGTCTTTTTCGGAACAAGGGACGGCGAGCGTTGTTTTGAGGCCGAGGTCGGATTTGAGCAACGGTAAAGAGATTTTTGCGGGCGGCGGCCGAATTTTGCCGAGCGGCCGAATAAAAATCTTGCAAAAATTTGCCCGATGTGTTAAACTGTTTGAGCCCGAGAAAAACGGACGCGCGGGCGTGGCGGAATTGGCAGACGCGCCAGACTTAGGATCTGGTGGTTTTACCGTGGGGGTTCAAGTCCCTTCGCCCGCACCATTGCTTATAGGTCGGTTAAGAGGTTTTCCTTTTACCGACCTTTTTACTTTTTGTTTATCGGTCAAATCACGGTTCGCCTCGGGCTCCCGTTCTTTGGAAGGGACTTCCCTTTGAAAAACATTCCCCCGAAATGTTTTTCTTCGGCAACTTCGCCCGCACCGCGTCGGAACAAGTTACGCTCGTTCCGATTTTTTTATTTCATAAAAAATCAGTCACCCGCTTCACTGTTCCTCCTTATTCGCAAAGGGTCACGTTCACGTCGGCTACTCATTTGCAAGCGCATTCGTAACGCCTTTGGTTCACTACCAACCCTTTGCGAGAATGCCTTCGGCATTGTAACCGTTGATTTTACCGTGTTTTTCATTAAACCCCTTAAAAGCACACACAAAAAAACGGCGATTTTCGGCAGAAAGTTGTCGTTTCTTTTTGTCTTCTTCTCTGTTCTCTCTTTGTTTTTATCTCTTCTCTCGAATCGCCGTTTCCAAAGAATAGTGAAAAGTGAAGAGTGAAAAGTAAAGGTGGCTTTGCTGTGCAAAGCCTTGATTATGTTGCTGTGTAAGACTTCATATACTTGCAACTCGGAAAGAACAATTGTTCCGTTTCGTCACGCAATCACACTTCCTATAGGTCGGTTAATTTTCTTAACCGGTCTTTTTTTACGCAAAATCGGGGATAATAAAAATATATCGGCAAAAAAATTGCAAAGCCCTTCTTTTGTTGGAAATCCAACAGATTTAAAGAAAAATTTATCTTATAATTCAATCGGAAAACCAAAGAATATCGGGCGAAAAATTAGGGGCAAAATTCGGCTCTTTCGGGCGGCGGATGTCACTTGCTCAAACGGCGGCCGACCAAAGCTCTGCCCCTAATTTTTTGCCCGATCGGAAAAGAGAGGATGTTAATATGGACAACAAAATGTTCTGTTTTCAGTGCGAGCAGACCGCGGGCTGCTCTGCCTGCACGGGAAAGGCCGGCGTTTGCGGCAAAAGCGCCGATGCGGCAAATCTTCAGGACAAGCTGACCGGTGCGCTCATCGGGCTTGCAAAGGCAACAGACAATTCCCCGAAGGTAAACGGCGACACTTGGCAGTTGATGATTGAGGGGCTTTTCGCCACCGTAACAAACGTTAATTTCAACGAAAAAACCCTTCGGGAAATAATCGGTCGGGTGAAAAAGGAAAAGGTACGACTTATGCCCGGCTGCTCGGAGTGCGCCGCCGTGTGCGGGCGGGTCGACGACTATGACCTGAAAGAGCTTTGGCAGGCGCAGGAGGACATACGCAGCCTCAAATCCCTCCTTCTTTTCGGGGTGCGGGGCATGGCGGCCTATGCCTATCATGCCATGGTACTCGGTTATACCGACGAGGAAATCAACCGCTTTTTTGCAAAGGCTCTTTTTTATGTGGGCGAGGATTTCGGCCCCGACGAGCTGCTTCCCGTCGTCATGGAGGTGGGAGAGAAAAATCTTAAATGTATGGCTCTTCTTGACAAGGCGAACACCGAAAAATCTTTTGGAAATATCCGGAAATAGA